>CALWEB010000189.1 GCA_944376955.1 uncultured Agathobaculum sp.
CGCTCATATTCTGCGTCAATATTCGTCCAATCGCGCAATACATTGCCGTCCTCGTCTTTTTCGCCTCCATACTCATGCACACCGCGGTCAAACACAAAGCCGTTCGAGAACGTCTCCGGCATCTTGGCGCCGTCGGCCAGTTCGGCCTGCGTCTCCTCATAACTCATGCGCTCATTCGACCACGAGCTGCCGAACGTAAACGCAACGATACCGTTTGCCGCTACCGCGCCGGTAACCGCCACCGCTGCAACCAGCGCAACCGCCGCCAGCCGCTTGGCGAACGGGCGGCGCACCTTGTGCGGTGTTTCTCCGTTCTTGATTGCAAAATCAATTCTTGTTTTGAGTTGGTCCGGCGCTTTCATTCCTTCTGCACATCGGTACAGCATCTCCTGCATCTCGCGTTCCATCTTCATTTCATCCATGTGTCACAGCCTCCTCTGGCTTTCCCTCTTTTTCGGTCAGCGCCTGCCGCAGATGACGGCGGGCGGAAAACAGGCGGGATTTGACGGTGCCTTCGGTCACGCCGAGCGTGCGCGCGATCTCCTTGACCGGACGGTTGTCGAAATAATACAGCACCAGCACGGTGCGGCGTTTTTCGTCCAGCGCGTACATCGCCTGATACAGCCGCCGCTGCTCGTCCGTCCGCAGCACCGCAGACAGCGCGCTTTCGCCCTCGCCGGTTTCGAAAAACGCCGCGACCGGCGTTTCGCGCTTGGCTTTGCGGCAATATTTCCACGCCGTGCGGGACAGTGTCCGGAGTAGCCACGGACGGAATTTTGACCCATCCTTGAGCGACCCGATCGACCGCACACAGGTTACAAACGCCTCCTGTGTTAGATCCTCCCCGTCCGCACGGTTGCCCGTGATGAGGCAGGCAATGCGATAGGCATCGTTTTTATAACGCTCATACAGTTCGTCGAACGCCTGCATGTCTCCTTGCTGCATTCGTCCGACCAGTTGTTCATCGGTCATAACTTTGCTCCTTTGCTTGTTTGGTGCACCTATCTATCAGAGCCACGCGACGACGGTTTGGTTCACAAAAATTTTTCGCCGCCCGTTTGGAAGCCTTCCGAACATAAGAGCCTAAACCGTGCGATTTGGTTCAAAAAATATTGAACAAATTTCCCCTGCTTTGCCGGTTGTGTTTTGCAGGCTCGTCCCCTATACTGTTACTATAACTCCAAACGGTACAGGGAGGGAAGCCTTCATGGACAAACAAGCTTTTTTTGACGGCAACGTATTCGACGCATGGCGCTGGTTTGGCGCCCACATCAAAGACCAGTCGGTCATTTTTCGCGTTTTTGCACCAAATGCCGCCAAAATTACGGTCACCGGGGCATTTAACAACTGGAAAGAGGACGACCTGAAACAAGATGGCCGAAGTGGCTTCTGGGAGGTTTCCCTGCCGGATGCCCATGCGGGACAGTTTTACAAATACCGTATTTACACCTCTCACGGCACCGTCGTCGAGCACTGTGACCCCTACGGCTTTGCTATGGAGCTACGGCCGGGCTGCTGCTCCGTCATCACTGATCTAAACGAATATCAGTTCACCGACGCCGACTGGATGTCCACACGCACGGCTGCGCCCGATGCACCGCTAAATATTTACGAATTGCACCTTGGGTCATGGAAACACAACCCCGCGGACGAAAACGGCTGGTATCGCTATGACGAAATGGCCGATCTGCTCATTCCCTATCTGAAAGAACACGGCTTTACCCATGTGGAGTTCCTGCCTCTGTCCGAGCATCCGTTTGACGGCTCATGGGGCTATCAAAACACCGGCTTTTTCGCCCCCACGTCACGCTACGGCACGCCAGCGCAACTGAAAATGCTAATTGACCGGCTGCATCACGCCGGCATTGGCGCGATCATGGATTTCGTGCCTGTTCATTTCGCGGTGGACAGCTATGGCCTTGCTCTGTTTGATGGTACACCGCTGTACGAATATCCCCACCCCGATGTGGGTGAAAGTGAATGGGGCAGCTGCAATTTTATCCACTCGCGCCGCGAAGTGCGCTGCTTTTTGCAGTCTGCTGCGGACTATTGGCTCGAGGAGTTCCACTTTGACGGACTGCGCATGGACGCAGTCAGCCGCCTGATCTACTGGCAGGGCGATCCCGCGCGTGGCGTCAACGGCGATACACTGCATTTCCTGAAAAATATGAACGCAGGTCTGAAAACCCGGCATCCCTCGGCCCTGTTGATTGCAGAGGACTCCACTGCATTTCCGGGCGTCACCCGTCCGGTCGCGCGAAACGGCCTGGGCTTTGATTACAAATGGGATCTCGGTTGGATGCACGATACACTAACCTATATGCAGACCCCGCCGGATGAGCGCGCAGAACGACGTGGCCAGCTTCTGTTTTCGATGGAATATTTCCCGAACGAGCACTACCTTCTGCCGCTTTCCCATGATGAGGTGGTACACGGCAAGGCAGCCATCGCACAGAAGATGTGGGGCGCCGACCTAACCGATAAGTATGCGCAGGCACGCGCATTCTATCTCTATATGTTTGCACATCCGGGCAAAAAGCTGAACTTCATGGGCAACGAACTTGGCCTGCGCGTCGAATGGAGCGAAGCGGCCGAGCTGGACTGGACTTATGCGGACGGACCGTTCCACGCCTTTTTCTGCGCGCTCGGCCAAGCTTACTGTGCGCATCCTGCCCTGCACACGGATTATGTACCAAACACTTTTCGTTGGCTGCCCGCAGACCCGAAGGCGCCCTGCGTATTTGCATGGGAGCGCCGCAGCACAACCGAGCGGCTGGTTGCGGTCTGCAACTTTTCAGACAAACCCTATGTGTTCACAACCGACTCCCCTACGCCGACCGTCCTGCTCTGCACGGACTGGGCGCACTTCGGCGGACAATCAAAAGAGAACAAGCAGTCATTTATTGAAGTTGCAGACGGTTTTTCAATCAAACTCGCAAAATTCAGTGCTATACTGCTTCAAATTGACATAGATTAACTATGCCATGAGTCAGGCAAACCATATAGAAAAGAACCGCCGAAAGGCGGTTCTTTTCTATGATATGCGCTGCCAAAGTTTCGCATGGTTCAACTTTGTACAGCTGTCTTATCCGATTTTCGGGAACAGCTCCTGATCAATCACTGCATCCAGCGTCATACCCGCATAGGCAATCTGCGCCAGACCGTCGATGAAGCGACCCACCGCCGCAAGCAATACCGAAATATTGTCTGCCACAAAGGGGATGATCTTTTCCAGCTCAAGCGAGCCATCGAGCAGCGTATTATGCTTGAGGTAGATCTGCCCCGCTTGCTCATAATAGCCAAAGGCACCCAGTGCGCAGAAATCATTGCAATACGCACATGCACGTCGGAGCTGGTTGGCATGGGTATCCGGCGCACCCTGAAACAGCGTGACAAAGAATTGCAGCAAGCCACTGTCCTCGCTCGGCAGCTGCAACGGAATAAAGCAGCACTCGATCACCACGTCCTTGGCAACCTTCCCCTGTCGCATTGCTTCACAGCGCAGCAGTGTCGGCGCGCCCTCTTTGCGCATCACCTCAGCGCGAAAGCCATTTTGGTTCAGCACTTCCGCCATACAGGCAAGGATCTGCTCCTGTTGTTCGATTTTCATCCCTTTTTCACTCCAATATCCGTGCGGTAATGTGCTTTTTCAAAGTGGATCTTCTTCACATCCGCATATGCTTTTTCAATCGCCTCATCCAGCGTGGGCGCAGTCGCCGTCACACCGAGCACACGGCCGCCGCTGGTGACGAATGCGCCGTCCTTCACTGCCGTGCCCGCATGGAACACAAACGAATCGGTCACATCGTCCAGCCCTGTAATCACTTTGCCCTTTTCATACGCCTTGGGGTAACCACCCGACGCCATACACACACAGCAGGCGGCGTTATCCGCCCATTTGATGTCAATTTCGTCCAATTTTTCGTCGATGACTGCATTGAAAATGTCAAACAGGTCGGTTTCCAGACGGGACAGCACAGCCTGTGTCTCCGGATCACCAAAACGCGCGTTGTACTCGATCACCTTGGGACCCTTTGGTGTCAGCATCAGGCCAAAGTACAGCACGCCCTTGAACGGTCGTCCTTCTGCTGCCATGGC
>CALWEB010000190.1 GCA_944376955.1 uncultured Agathobaculum sp.
TTCTCCTTGCGCATGAGCGGGTGACCTTTATATTCCAGAAGCTCTTTCTTCTTGGTAGTGGTAGGCATTTTGTACACTCCTTGTAGTTACAAAACGGTTACATCTCAAAGTTACATTATGGAAACAGTATAGCATGGTTGCCGCCATTTGTCAAATGTGAATTAAAATTGGTTGGAAAAACCACTATTTTGTGATACAATAATGCAACAAATAATAAGTAAAATGGCAGGTTCTTTTATGAGGTTCTCTTTTTTTACCTTAGGCTGTAAGGTAAATCTGTTTGAAACGCAGGCGCTGGAACAGTTGGCACAGGCGCGTGGACACGAAATAGTGGACAAAGATGCGGATGCAGTGATCATCAATACTTGCACGGTTACATCGGTGTCCGACCATAAGAATATCCGTGCGTTCCATCGCCTGCGCAAAGATCATCCGCGGGCGGTGATTGCGGCTTGCGGCTGCTTTGCACAAACTGATCCGGAGCGTGTTCGTGCAACGGGGGAGATAGATCTAATTTGCGGCACGGCAAACCGTGCGGACGTGATTGCGCTGTGCGAAGCCGCAGTGCAGGGAAAGAATGTGCCGACCTGCACGCAGGCGGATGGCGGATATGAGCTGCTTCCGGCTGGCGTCCCACGAGGACGAACACGGGCGCTGCTGAAAATAGAGGATGGCTGCAACAATTTCTGCACCTATTGTATTATTCCATATGCACGCGGCCGGGTGCGTTCGCTGCCGCCCGCACAGGCTGAGCAGGAAACTGCACGGTTGGAGGCGCAGGGGGTGCATGAAATCGTGTTGACGGGCATCGAGATTGCGTCTTATGGGCGGGATCTACAGCATGCGGTTTCGCTCACGGATTTGCTATGTGACTTACTGCCGGCGCATCCGGCGGTGCGTTTCCGCCTCGGTTCGCTTGACCCGCGTGTGGTGGATGCCGATTTCTGCAACCGTCTAGCGGATTTTCCCAATCTGGCGCGGCATTTCCATCTTTCCTTGCAAAGTGGTTGCGATAGTGTGCTGCGGCGCATGGGGCGGAAATACACGACGGAAGGGTATGCGCAGGCGGTGGAGCGTGTGCGCGCGGTTTTCCCGGACGCATCGATCACGACCGACTTAATTGTGGGTTTCCCGGGGGAGACGGAAGAGGAGTTTGCCGCAACACTCACCTTCCTCGAGCGCTGCGCGTTTGCAGCGGTGCATGTTTTCCCGTTTTCCGTGCGGGAGGGCACACGCGCAGCACAAATGGCTGGACAGCTGTCCCAGCAGGAGAAGACAGCGCGCGCGGAGCAGGCCAAATCGGTGGCGCTGCGGCTGAGCGAAGCGTACCGCTGTGGCTTTGTGGGGAGGGAATTGACGGTATTGCCGGAACACCGCATCGGCGGTTTCTGGGCCGCACATGGCACTTATGGTTTTCCAATATATATAGAGGAGGATATAAGGGTGCAAAAAAACGGACCGGTCACCGTGCGGTTGGAAGCGCTGTACCGTGACGGCCTGCGCGGAAAAATTGTATAGGGGATCTGTCACCACATGAGGGCTCACTCCATAGTATGAAGTGAAATCTTTGATAGGAGGAAATTCCTTATGTGTTCTTCTAACTCTATTTTTGGCGAGAATAACTGGTGGTGGATCATCGTTGTCATCATCCTGATCTGGATCTGCTGCGAGCAGGGCAACAACGGCTGTGGCTGCGGTTCAGATAATGGCTGCTGCACGTGCGGCAACAACTGCTGCTGCTGATTTTCTCCACATATTCCGAGAGCGGGGCAGGCAGGCGGCGTGGCACTAGGCTACGCCGCCTGTTTTTGCCTCTAAAAATTTTTTTTGAGAAAATTGCATTTCCCTCTTGCAAAAAGCAGAAAGATGCGGTAGAATAAACAAGCACTGTTCGAGAGGACAGACAATTTGAGGACAAATAACTTTGGAGGAATACCGATATGCTGGCAGGCGAATTTCGTAACGGCACAACTTTTGAAATGGACGGTCAGGTGCTGCAGGTTGTAGAATTTCAGCACGTAAAACCGGGCAAGGGTGCAGCGTTCGTTCGCGTAAAGATGAAGAATGTCATTACTGGTGCAGTAACGGAGCGTTCCTTCAACCCGACCGATAAATATGAGGCGGCTTATGTTGAGCGCCGCGATATGCAGTACCTTTACAATGAAGGTGACCTGTACTACTTCATGGATAACGAGACCTACGAGCAGATCCCGATCAGCAAGGATACGCTCGGTGATGATTTCCGCTTCGTGAAGGAAAATGAAAACTGCAAGGTGTGCTCTTACAAGGGTAATGTTTATGCAGTAGAGGCGCCGCTCTTTGTCGAACTCGAGATCACGGAAACTGATCCCGGTTTCAAGGGCAATACGGCGACCAATACGCTTAAGCCCGCAACGGTGGAAACCGGCGCAACTGTCCAGGTGCCGCTGTTCATTGAGCAGGGTGAGCGTATCAAGATTGACACCCGTACGGGCGAGTATCTGGAGCGCTGCAAGAAGTAAGACAATTTCATACGGACGATAGTTTTCTATTGTCCGATATATGGACATTTAGCTCAGCTGGAAGAGCATCCGCTTGACGTGCGGAAGGTCGGCGGTTCGAACCCGTCAATGTCCACCATAAAGACCGTCTGATCCAGACGGTCTTTCTTTTTGCAGCATATCAACTACGTCAAAGCCAGCCAAATTGCGTCAGTTCTTTTTGTTTAGTTTTTTCTCTTTTCACACAACATATAGTGTGCTATAATGGAGCCCTACACCAAATAGCATGAGTGAGGAAATATTATGGTTCGAGTAATTAAAAAAGATAATACAAAAGAAGCGTTTAATATTCAAAAAGTGGTAATTGCGGTTAATAAATCTGCAAACCGTGTGCTGTATACGTTTACTGATGACGAACTGCGGGCAATTTGCGACCATGTGGAGGGGTATATCCGCGATCACGGTATGACCGAGGTGCAGATCTGGCAGATGCACAATATTGTTGAGGCAGCGCTTGAGGCTGTGCGCCCGGAAGTCGCCAAAAGCTATCGCGATTATCGCAACTATAAGCAGGACTTTGTCGGTATGCTGGACAGCGTGTATAAAAAGAGCCAGTCGATTATGTATATTGGCGACAAAGAGAATTCCAATACGGATTCCGCACTGGTATCCACCAAACGCAGCCTGATCTTCAATCAGCTCAACAAGGAGCTGTACCAGAAGTTCTTTATGAATACGGAGGAATTGCAGGCCTGCCGTGATGGCTATATCTATGTGCATGATATGTCGGCGCGTCGGGATACGATGAACTGCTGCCTGTTTGACGTGGAGCATGTGTTAAAAGACGGCTTCGAAATGGGGAATCTGTGGTATAATGAACCTAAGACATTGAATGTTGCCTTTGACGTAATTGGTGATATTGTGTTGTCTGCGGCAAGCCAACAGTATGGCGGCTTTACTGTCCCGTCGGTGGATCTGCTGCTGGAGCCGTATGCGGAGCGCAGCTATCAGATGCTGACCGAAAAATACAGTCGTCTTGGCTTGGATGCAGAAACGGTGGAAAAAGAGGTCATGGCCGATATTCTCAATGATTTTGAGCAAGGCTTCCAAGGCTGGGAATACAAGTTCAATACGGTCGCGTCCAGCCGTGGAGACTATCCGTTCATCACTATGACCATGGGTACTGGGACGGGCCGCTTTGCAAAGCTCGCCTCTATTACTATGCTCAATGTCCGTCGCAAGGGGCAGGGCAAGAAGGGTCAGAAAAAGCCGGTGCTGTTCCCCAAGATCGTGTTCCTGTATGATGAAAACCTGCACGGCCCGGGCAAGGAGCTGGAGGATGTTTTTGAGGCGGGTATCGAGTGCTCGTCCAAGGCGATGTACCCGGACTGGCTGAGTCTGACCGGCGAGGGCTATGTCCCGTCCATGTACAAGAAATACGGCGCAATCATCAGCCCGATGGGATGCCGAGCGTTCCTGTCCCCGTGGTATGAGCGCGGCGGCATGAAACCTGCGGATGAGGAGGACAGGCCGGTCTTTATCGGTCGGTGGAATATCGGTGCTGTGTCGCTGCATCTGCCGATGATCTATGCCAAAGCGCAGCAGGAAAACCGCGATTTCCACGAAGTGCTGGACTATTATCTGGAACTGATTCGTCGGCTGCACATTCGCACTTATGCGTATCTGGGTGAGATGCGTGCGTCTACAAACCCGCTGGCGTATTGTGAGGGAGGCTTCTACGGAGGACATCTCAAGCCGTCGGATAAGATTAAGCCCATTATGAAAACCGCGACTGCATCGTTTGGTATTACGGCGCTCAATGAATTACAGGAGCTGTATAACGGCAAGTCACTCGTTGAGGATGGGCAGTTTGCGCTCGATACGCTCGAATATATCAATCAGAAGGTCAACCAGTTTAAGGAAGAAGACGGCAATCTGTATGCTATCTACGGCACGCCTGCCGAGAGCCTGTGCGGCTTGCAGGTTGAGCAGTTCCGCCGCAAGTATGGCATCATTGAGGGCGTGTCCGACCGTCCGTATGTCTCCAACAGCTTCCATTGCCATGTCACGGAGGATTTGACTCCGATTGAAAAGCAGGATCTGGAAGGCCGGTTCTGGAATTTGTGCAATGGCGGTAAGATTCAGTATGTCAAGTATCCGATCGACTATAATCTGGAGGCTATCCGTTCTCTCGTGCGCCGCGCAATGCGACTGGGCTTCTACGAAGGCGTCAACCTTTCCTTGGCGTACTGCGACGACTGTGGACATGAAGAGTTGTCGATGGACGTTTGTCCCAAGTGCGGCAGTCGTAACCTGACTAAGATTGATCGTATGAATGGATATCTGTCGTATTCGCGCGTAAAGGGCGATACACGCCTAAATGATGCGAAAATGGCGGAGATTGCAGAAAGGAAAAGCATGTGATGCGTTATCACAACATAACCAAGGACGATATGCTGAATGGGGAAGGACTGCGCGTCGTGCTGTGGGTGGCCGGCTGCGGACATGCCTGTCCGGGCTGCCATAATCCCATGACGTGGGACGCTGAAGGCGGCCTACCG
Organism: uncultured Agathobaculum sp.; assembly: GCA_944376955.1. GTDB lineage: Bacteria > Bacillota > Clostridia > Oscillospirales > Butyricicoccaceae > Agathobaculum. The sequence continues at coordinate 5,042 of CALWEB010000190.1, forward strand.
TTTGACCAAGCGGCGGAGGACGAGCTGTTTGCAGAACTCGCTAAGGATTATGTGTCGGGAGTAACGCTTTCCGGTGGTGATCCACTCTTTCCGGCCAACCGTGCGGATATGGGTGCGTTATGTGCCTGCATCCGGCATCGGTTTCCGGATAAGACCATCTGGCTGTATACCGGTTACACTTGGGAGGAAATCTGCGATCTCTCGCTGTTGGAAAACGTGGATGTGGTCGTGGACGGACGGTTCATGCAGGCACAGGCGGATTCACAGCTGCATTGGCGCGGCAGCGCCAACCAGCGGGTGATCGACGTTGCGCGCACCCGCGCGTCACAGGAAGTTGTTTTGCTTTAAAAGTATCAATGAGGAAGGCGGAAGTATCATGCAAAAGGTTGCAAAATTTCACAAGGTATCGGAACAAGAGTTTCTCACGGATTGGTGCAGCGCGACCGGCAGCAGTGTGACCGAGGCAAAAGCGGTCTATCAGAAGATTCGCTTGCCGCGCCGCGCAACGGTCGGCTCTGCCGGTTATGATTTTTTCGCACCGGAGGCGTTTTCGCTTGTCCCGCACGAGACTATTCTGATCCCGACCGGTATCCGCGCAGAAATTGCGGAAGGTTGGGTCTTGCAACTCTATCCGCGTTCCGGACTGGGATTTAAATATTGCCTGCAAATGGACAACACGGTTGGCATCATTGACAGTGATTATTTTAACGCCAAAAATGAAGGGCATATTTTCGTCAAGATGACCAATCAGAACCGACAGGGGAAAAACCTCTCGGTTGCTGCGGGTGAAGGCTTTGCGCAGGGCATTTTCCTGCCGTTTGGCATTACGGAGGATGACGATGCGGACGGATGTCGCGAGGGGGGCTTCGGCAGCACCACAAAATGAGGAAAAGGTAAGAGCGGGAGGACATATGAAAGGTTTACATCCACCATATGTTGGAAAAGCCATCGGCTGCATTGCATTGGCAGGTTGCCTGATGTGCGGCAACACGGTTTAGGTGGACAGCACGCATGGAATTGCGTCAAGCTGGATGACGGTGCGGGTACGGAACGATGGTATGAGCTTGACCCGACAGGGGACGCCCTCAGCACTACCAATCTTCCAGCCCGTTAGGTTTATTTCCTCGTTGGCAGCAATACTGTCACCGATAAGAATCGATCTGGCTATGAGACCTTTGGGAAGAACCATGATCCGTCGCAATCCCCTGCAGCCACATATGGTTTTACCTATCCGACACTGGCTCTTGATGCGCGCGATCCCAGCGTAAGCGGCGATGTGATGCTGTACAAGAAGGCTGATGGCAGTACCGCAGCATATACCACACTGGAAGAGGCTATGCAAGCCTCTACATCGGGCGATACCCTTTACGCTGAAAGACAACGTTAAACTGGATCTGCACGGGCAGACAGGTCAAAACTTCCTGTTCCCAACAGCGATTACATCCACTGCCTCACCTGTTTTTCAGATTGATGTCGGCAGTTCTGCTTCCATCACCCATTCGGGTGCGTTCCCTGCGGGGAAAGCCAGTGCCTTGGATGTGACGGTGGTTAATAATCAGGGTACGCTGACGCTTGGCACCAATTTGCAATTTATTGGTGGAACGCCGCCTATGGGTTCCTCTACCGCTATTGCGGGCAATGCGCCTACCTTGTCGCCGCATACCCGCTATTATGTGAATAAACGGTACGCACCGCGTATTTGGTTGCTGAGCCGCAAGCGCCTGCGGCGGGCAGATTTTCCGCGCAGGATGGAATGACTGTGCAGGACTTGCAGGGTGGTATGACGCAGCTCTCCGTGACAATACAGTATTACGGGAATAACGGCAGTCTGGCTGATGTTCTGACCAGGGAATACAGCTTGCAATGGATGCTTACGCAGTTCCCCAACGGCGGCAGTGCAATCCAGCCCACCGACCACTGGAAAACGGTACCTATCTTTTTGAAGCGAAGGCATTAGATCATACCATTCCGTATGAGGTAGAAGTCAGCGGCTTGCCTGTTGCGTCACAGGAGATTACTTCGGTTGCTTTGACCGGTTTGGATGTTTCGATCGCTGGACAACTGCTGGATACTGCGGTGGCCGTGGAGACTGTAGGTGTCACCGTTTCCACAGTGGCTTGCTGACCGGCACGATCAGCACTACGCTCGATCCGCGAGGGCAGGCGACTTTGGCGCAGGTCGCAGTAATTTTACAGCGGTTTGCGCAGTTTGCAGCGTAACCGGAAAGACGGCTGTTGTAAAGGCTGGAAAACAGAAAATGAATTAAAACTCCCGGCTGGGTTCGTCAGCTGGGAGTTTTTGTGTATAAAAATATGGACTGAATTTTTGTGCAGAATATCGCGGAAAATTGAAAGGCCTTTCAGATTTCAGCTAGTTCCGGCAATTAAATTTGGAAAAAAGAAACCGCTTTCCAAATGCTGGAAACCGCTTGCTTTTCCCATGGTATACGGTAAAATATAGGCAAATACTTCACAAAACCGGCGGGTTGGGGCATGAAGTCCGGCAAAAGCTGTGTGGCGTGCAGGCATGGGAAAGCGCCGTCAGGATAATACGGCGTGGGCGACAGCTAACAATGAGAAGGAGGTTTCTGACATGGGTTTGTTCAAGAAGAAAAAGAAAGAGGCGCACCTGCTTGCTTTTGCAACCGGAGAGGTGGTGGCGCTCAAGGACGTCAAGGATCAGATGTTCTCGGCGGGTCTCATGGGACAGGGCATTGCCATTGAATCGGAGGACGGTAAATTTTGCAGTCCGGTGAACGGAACGGTGACCATGCTGTTCCCGACCAAGCACGCCTTGGGGCTGAAAAGCGAGGACGGACAGGAACTGCTGCTGCACATTGGAATCGACACCGTGGGGCTCAAAGGCGAGGGCTTCTCTGCTTTTGTGCAGGATGGGCAGAAAGTATCCGCAGGGGACGCTTTGATCCAGGCGGATCTGCCGCTGATCCGCAGCAAGGGGTTAGAAACGGCGGCAATCTTGTGCGTGACCGAACCAAAGGAGCCGGAGATCACGTTTACCACCGAAAAACATGTGACGGCCGGGAAGGATGAAATTGCTGCAATCAAGCTTTCGTAAAGGAGGGGATCGTTATGGTATTGGATCAAATCAAGGGGAAATTGGTGGTTTCCTGTCAGGCGCTGCCGGATGAGCCGCTACACTCAAGTTATATCATGTCCCGCATGGCGGTTGCGGCCAAGCAGGGTGGCGCTGCCGGCATCCGTGCACAGTCGGTTGAGGATATCAATGCGATCATGGAAGTGTGCGATCTGCCAATGATCGGGATTATCAAGCGCAATTATCCGGACAGCGATATTTATATCACGGCGACCAAAAAAGAAGTCGATGAACTGCTTACCACGAAGTGTGATATTATTTTGTGGCTTCGGATAGAGCAGTCATTATTACCTATCGCCAACAATATCTTGAAGCCATTGAGAGAGAATATCGAAATGCAATATCAAAAGTAAAAATCTAAAACAGCTCAATAAATACGCCTGCCCCGCCTGACGGGGAAAGAAAAAAACGTCGCCGGGCAGGTTGATTTTGTGCGCTCATTCTACGTATTCCAGCGGCGGTTTTGAGAAATCAAGGCCGCCGTTTGTCTATGTCAGACGCAGCAGGATCGGCGGCCCACGGAGGGAGCCGCCATGCTGATACGACCTGCTTTTCAACAGAATAACTTCTCAAAAAAAGCCTGTACCCAACAGGGGGCAGCCCCGACCATGAGTATGTACTATACCATGTAAGAAAACTTCATATTACTTTCAAATTC
>CALWEB010000191.1 GCA_944376955.1 uncultured Agathobaculum sp.
ACATCAAAACAAACAACCGTGCGGTCGGGCTGCTCATCATCCTGCAATTTGAATAGTGTGGCAAGGAAGCCATACACCGCGTTGGTCGGCAGCCCCTCGTGGTTGGAGAGCTGCCGCACGCCGTAAAACGCGCGGTTTAAAATGCTGTTGCCGTCGATCACCATGATTTTCATCAAAACAGTCCTCATTTTTCTGCAAATTTCTGCTCAGATTTATTATATCCTATAACTGCGCATATTTCCAGACAAAATAAGGGACGGAGCGATTCGCCCCGTCCCCTGATGCGTTGTGCTTATGCCCCGAACCGCATTTGCAGCCGCAGCCGGTCGGCAATCATAGAGATAAATTCGGAATTGGTTGGTTTTCCTTTGACGCCCGAAACTGTATAGCCGAAATAGCTTTGCAGCGTTTCGATATCGCCGCGATCCCACGCCACCTCGATGGCGTGGCGGATCGCCCGCTCGACGCGCGAGGAAGTGGTCTTGAACTTCTTTGCAATCGACGGATACAGCACCTTGGTAATCGCGCTCACTGCCTCCATATCATTGACCGCCATCATAATCGCTTCACGCAGATACTGATAGCCCTTGATATGCGCCGGTACGCCAACCTGATGGATCACCTCAGTCACGCGCACCTCGAGCGCTTTCCCTTCCCCCGACGGTTCTGCCTCCTGCTTTCCCTCTCGCCACAGACGGATGCGTTCGCACACCCGCTCGACCTCCATCGGTTTGCGTAGAAACATATCCACGCCCAGCGCCGTGCATTCGGCGCCCGCCTGCGGGCTGGCAAATGCGGAAAGCACCACCACCGCCGTTTTGTTTTGTTCCAATTCGCGCAGGCGGCTGAGTACCATGATCCCATCCATCACCGGCAGCACCAGATCGATGATGAGCAGATCAGGCCGCAGTTCCTGCACAGCCGCCAAAGCTTTTCCGCCGTCTTCCGCGATTCCAACCAATTCCATATCATCGGTTTTTTCAAGCGCCGCAGCCATGTGCGCGCAAAATTCGCTGTCGCCGTCCGCGAGCAATACCCGGATTTTCTGTTCCATGTTGTCTATACCAGCTTTCCGAAAATTTGTCGTCTCTCTTTCTTGTCACTAATTTACCATATAATTCCAACTTATTCAAGCGAAATCTCAAAATCCGGCATTTTTTCTCTCGACACGGTTCGACATTTTTCGACATTTCGCGACGCCTTCCGTTTTTCTTAGTTCTCCATTTCCTCGATCATCCGCTCAATACCGATCGCATAGCCGCAGGTCGGGTCGTTGACCAGCACATGGGTTACCGCACCGATCAGCTTGCCGTTTTGCAGCACCGGCGAGCCCGACATACCTTGCACAATACCGCCGGTCTTTTCAAGCAGTTCGGGATCGGTCACGCGCAGCATCATGCCGCGCCCATACTCATCATCCTCCGGATAAATCTTCTCTACCTGCACAGAATACTTTTCTACCGTGTCCCCTTCGACATTGGTCAGAATCTCCGCTTCTCCCACTTGGATTTCATCGGCCGAAGCCACCGGGACGGATTCCAGAGACGCATAGATGGAACTGTCGGTCAGTGTGCCGAAAATACCGCTTTCGGTGTTTTCCTCTACCGTGCCGATCTTGTTGTCCGAAGCGAATTCGCCTTGCAGCGCACCCGGTTCACCAGCCTCGCCGCGCTGTACCGATGCAACCGATGACTGGATCAAGCTGCCATCCCGCAAGGGGATCAGTACACCGGTTTCGTTGTCACAGATTCCATGTCCCAGCGAACCATACGCACCGGTTTCCGGATCGACATAGGTCAGCGTGCCGATGCCCGCCATACCGTCGCGCGCCAGTACACCGATTCGGTATACGCCATCCTCATCCGCGCATGGGGTCACCGTCACCGTACGACTGCTGCCGTCGTTTTCGAGCGTCAGCTCCACCGGTTGCCCGCCGGAAAGCGCGATCTGTTTTTGCAGATCATCGTTGGCGCTGACTTTTGCTCCGTTGACTTCCACGATCAGGTCGCCTTCCTTGACACCCGCATCCTGTGCGGGGCAAATAGCGCTGCCCGCCGTCTGCACATCATCCAGCCGTACGACCAGCACCCCTTCGGCACTCATCTGGATGCCGACCGTATGCCCGATAGGGATGAGGGAGGAAATCTCGGCCGCCTGCGCGGAAACCAGCATTGCTAAGGTCAAAAACAGGGAAATTGCGATTTTTTTTGCATTTCGTTGCTGCATTTTTTCACCTCCGCGTTTACTATGCCACGCACTGCCCGAAAAACGCCTGTGAAGCTTTGCTATTCCCGCTGGATTTTTGGCTATGCGAAAAGACTTTGGTGTTGGGAAGTTTTTCTCTTACACAAAAACGGCAGTTTCCCCGCATGTCTTTGGAGAAAACCACCGTCTTTTACACAACTTTACAAAGCAAACTATCCGCTTTACGCTATTCCATCCAGTCCGACCATGTGTGCGCGAACTGGTTATCTTTCAGGCAGACAAAATGGAATGCACCGCTCAGTTGCTCCCCTTCCAGCGTAAACTGCGCAAGTGTTCCCGCCGCCAATTCCTGTTCTACCGCCGCCGCATACAGGAAGGAAACGCCCATGCCATCCCGGACCAACGCTTTGATCATCGAAAAATCGCTGATGCAAGTCAGGTTGGGAAAACTGTGCAGCGTGCGGCTGCGGCGATGCAGCGCCTGCTCAAACACCGCACGCGTCCCCGAACCCGCCTCGCGCACAATCAGCCGTTCCGCCTGCAATTCTTCAAACGGCACCGCGCGTCCGGCAAAGCGATGCGCCGGCGCACACACCCCCAGGAACGCCTCCTGCCGGTATCGTTTCGCCGCATACTTCTCCTGATCAAAAAAACCCTCCACAAGCGCAAAATCCAGCCGTCCGCCCTCCAATTCGCGCAACAGAATCTGGGTGTTTTCCACCAGCAGGGAAAAACGGGCATTGGGATGAGTCCGCAAAAACCGCTGCACCTGCGGGGCAATCACAAACTCCCCAATGGTTTTGGTGGCGCCCACACGCAGCGACACCGTCTCCGGACTTGCCATACATTGCTCTACCTTATCGCAGTTATATGCCAGCGAACGCGCCAGCTCCCGCAGGCGCAAACCAGCTTCGGTCAGACGCAGCGTCTTCCCTTCATACGAAAACAGACGGCAGCCATAATGGTCTTCTAAAAAATGGACATGATGGGTCACGGCAGGCTGCGTGATGCACAGCCGATCGGCAGCGCGGGTATAGTTCATCGTTTCACACAGCACCAAAAAAGTATGCAATCTCGGGTCCAGCATAAAATCACCTATAAGCACAATTAATGGTAATATAAGTATTCTTCATTTTAATTTATCTTACAGCTATATTATAATCAAGAAAAAAGAGAAAAAGAAGAAGGAAAACAACATGCAATTTATCAAACAAAATGGTCCCGGCCTGCTGCTCTGTCTAATCATCGCCCTCCCCTGTTGGTATCTGGGGCAACTGTTTCCTGTAATCGGCGGACCGGTGTTTGCCATTGTAGCCGGTATGATCATCACGCTGCTTTGGAAAAACCAAGCCAATTTTGCCAATGGGATCACGTTCACCTCCAAAAAGATCCTGCAATACGCGGTCATTCTGCTGGGCTTTGGCCTGAATCTGTCTGAAATCGCAAAAGTCGGCGCGCTTTCGCTGCCCATCATCTGCTCGACCATCGCCACCTCGCTGATCATTGCCTTTCTCCTGTACCGTTTCATGAAAATCCCGGCCAACATCTCCACACTGGTCGGCGTCGGCTCATCAATCTGCGGCGGCTCCGCCATCGCAGCCACCGCACCGGTCATCGGCGCGGACGACGAGGAGATCGCACAGGCGATTTCGGTCATTTTCCTGTTCAATGTACTGGCCGCCCTCATTTTCCCTTCGTTCGGCGGCGCCATCGGCTTGACCAACGACGGCTTCGGCCTGTTCGCCGGCACCGCGATCAATGACACTTCCTCGGTCACCGCAGCCGCTTCCACTTGGGATACGCTGCACGGCACACAGGGCGCAGTGCTGGCATACGCCACCATCGTCAAGCTGACGCGCACGCTTGCCATCATCCCGATTACGCTTGCACTGGCGTTCTGGCAGGTACGGCAGGCCAAGCGCAACCACCCGGCCCGCCGCGGCAGCTTCCCGCTCAAGCAGATCTTCCCCTTTCTCATCCTGCTTTTCGTGCTTGCCTCGATCATCACCACGGTGGCAACCATGGGTGGTGTAGATGCAGCGGTATTTACCCCCTTTAAATCGCTTTCCAAGTTTTTCATTATTATGGCCATGGCTGCCATCGGCCTGCACACCAATATCATCAAACTCGTGCGCACCGGCGGCAAGCCGATCCTGATGGGCTTTTGCTGCTGGGTCTGCTGTAACGCAGACAGCAAAAGCGGCGGTTTGCCCGATTGGAGCCGGGCAAACCGCCGCTTTCTTTACCGATTACTGGCTCAAACCGTGCCGAGCGTTTTTGCACAGGGCAGGCCAAAACCGTCACGCGCAGCGCGCACGCCGCAGCCGATGGCTTTCGCCATCACATAGGACGCAAGCGTACCAACTGCGTTCAGGTCGGCTTTTTCGTGACCGACCGAAGACGCATAGATCGAATCACCGTCCGCCGTGGTATGTACCGGCCGGATGGCGCGCGCAAAGCCGTTATGCGCCATGGAAGCAACGCGCGTCAGCTCTGCCTTGCTGAACGCCGCGTTGGTCACGATCGCACCGATCGTGGTGTTGGTTGCGGTCTTTTTGTTGGCGGAAAACGGATTGCGCGCCGTTTCAATGCCTACATACATCTGCTCCTCGGTCGAGCGTAAGCCGCGTCCGTCCTCGCTGCGCAGGCCGGCGATCTGCCGACCGGTATCCACATCAAAAATGTCGCCCAGCGCGTTGACCACAACAATCGCCCCGACGCGAATGGCGCCTGCCTGCACCGCATACGCACCGATGCCGCTCTTCATAGCGTAAGGCGCGCCGCAGAATTTGCCGACCGTCGCGCCCATGCCGCCGCCCACACAGCCCAGCTTCAGCTCGGTGCGCGAAGCCTGCTCACACGCACGATACGCCATCGCACCGTCCGGTCGGACGGTCTTGTCCCCGATCGCGAGGTCGAAAATACACGACTGCGCCACGAGCGGCACGGGCGTGATGCCAGTGTCAAAGCCGATGCCGCGCTCCTCCAAAAAGCGCATGACGCCGCCCGCGGCATCCAGTCCAAAGGCCGACCCGCCCGAAAGCACCAAGGCGTGCAGCCCCGCTGCATCCGCCACCGGCGCGAGCAGCGGCGTTTCACGGCTGGCCGGACCACCGCCGCGAATATCCACACCCGTGGGTGCGCACGCATCAAACAGCAGCACCGTCACACCCGTACCTGCGGCCTCGTCCTGCGCCTGACCGACCTGAAACCCGCCGACCTGCATAAAATCAATCTGCTGCATAACCATCCTCCTGAGAAAAAAAGCTGCAAGGAATGCAGCTTT
>CALWEB010000192.1 GCA_944376955.1 uncultured Agathobaculum sp.
GCGCACCGCTGGAAGAAGAGGTCGTGCGTCTGTCTCTGCTCAAAGCACAGGCAGCGCAGCGGCTGCATCCCGAGGCCGTGTGCATTGGATCGGATACCATGGTGACAATAGATGGTTTGCCGCTGGGCAAGCCTGCGGACGGGGCACAGGCGGCGGCTATGCTGCACCGCCTGCGTGGCCGCACACACGAGGTGCTGACCGGGCTTGCCGTGCTGCCGCCTGCGGGCGCGGCGCGCACGCTCTGCACCCGCACGCGCGTGACGTTCCGCGCGTTTGATGAGGAAGAACTGGCAGCGTATCTGGCTACGGGTGAGCCGCTGGATAAAGCCGGCGCCTACGGCATCCAAGGCCATGGTGCGCTGCTGATCGAGGGCATCGAAGGCGACTATTACAGCGTGATGGGCCTGCCGGTTGCCGGGCTGCATGTGATCTTGCGGCAGATGGCGCAGGAAATGCGCTGAAAACCGGTGCTGCTGGAAACAATGAAAGGAGTTTAGGACTTTTGCGAAGACGTAACAGGGTGAGTTCCCGCTTTGTGGTCGGCGTGGTGATTGTGATTGTGCTGTGCATCCTGTCCGCGCTGTACAGCGGCGTAACCGGCAAGCCGTCGCCTGTGACCCGGGTGGTTAGCTTTGTGACCACACCGGTGCAGCGGCTGGCCTCGGGCGTGACCGGTGCGCTGGGGAAAGGGTTGGGATACTTCACTGAGTTTGACGACCTGAAGGCGGAAAATGAGGAGCTGAAAAAGCAGATTCGCGATATGGAACAGACCGTGCGAGACGCGGAACTGGCAATCGAAGAAAACAACCAGCTGCGTGCGGCGGCGGGACAGCCCGAGCGCACGCGCGAACTGACAACCATTAATGCAGAGGTCATTGCCCGCAACCCGGGTGACTGGGCGATGACGCTCAGCCTGGACAAGGGTTCCTCGCATGGCGTCGAGGTGGGCGACTTGGTCACCACGGTGGACGGCATGGTGGGCTACGTCAGCGAGGTGTATTCCAACACCTGTGAGATCACAACGGTGATTGATGTGGAAATGCAGTGCGGTGCTTTGATTACCCGCACGCGCGAAACCGCCATTGCCGAGGGCAATTATGACCTGATGGCCGAGGGCAACCTGCGTTTGTCTTACTTAACCGAGGACGCGAGCGTTGTCATCGGGGACACGGTGGAAACATCGGGCCGCGGCGGGCTGTTCCCCAAGGGTGTGATGATCGGCACGGTCGAGAGCGTGCTGCCGGAAGAAAACGGCATTTCCTATTACGCAGTGATCAAGCCGTTTGTGAATGTGGATACGGTATCAAGCGTTTCCATTGTCACCGACTTTACGGATACAACGGAGTGAGCCCATGCAGAGAGAACAATTATCCATCCCCAAAATCCTGCTGTACATCCTGTTTGCGCTGCTGATCTATGTGTTGCAAACCTGCCTGTTCGGCACATGGTCGATCCGTGGCTACCATCTGGATCTGCTGCCCGCGCTGGTCGCGGCGGCCGCGCTGCTGGACGGCCCGGTGGAGGGCGTGATCATTGGCGTAACGGTGGGGCTGTTTTACGACTTGGGATTTATCGGCATTGACGGCCTGTATCCGCTTTTCTTCCTGATTTTTGGATTTATTGCAGGCGAGATGAGCCGCCTGACGCTCAGTGGAAGCTATGTTTCCATGGTTCTGATGACGGCATTTGAAATGGTTGTGTTGGGTCTTGTGCGGTATTTTGCCTACCTGCTGCCGCAGACCGGTGCATCGTTCGGCCTCGTGCTGCGCCAGATTATCGGCGGGACACTGCTTGCCTGTCTGTTCTGCTTTATCATTTACGGGTCGATGCAGAAGATCAGCCGGAGATTCGCCAACCGATGAGACGCGAAGAGAGGGACCCCTATGGTAAATAAAGTACAACTGTTGCGTCGCCTGCTGGTCCTGGGCTGCCTGCTGCTGCTTTGCGTGGGCTTGGCAGGCGGACAGCTGATGCAGCTGCAGCTGATCAACGGTGAAGATTATGTGCGTCGCTCGGCAAGCTTTTTGACGACGACGTCCACCGTATCGGCGGCACGTGGTGAAATCCTAGACCGCTATGGGCGGGCCATGGTGACCAACCAGACCGGTTTTTCGCTGGTTTTGATCTATTCCTCCTTCTGGGAGGACAAAGAGGACCGCTTTGAGATCTTGCTGGATTTGGCCAACCGCGTCAAGGCGGACGCCGCCGCGGCTTCGGGCGGCACAGCGGAAAACCCATCCGAGGATGGGACGGAAACTGATGCGGATACGGCCGAGGAAGCCAGCGGTGCAGTGCTGAACGATGCCATGCCGATTACGGATACCGCGCCGTATACGTATGTCGGCGCAGAGGGCGATTCGGAGCGCAAGGCATTGTCCGACTATATCAAGTCGAGTGCAGATACGCTTGGCCTGACTGCGGTGCAGGACGCCAAGACCGCTGCCAGCGCAGCCAACGAAGAAAATCCACAGTATGACGCGGACGGCAATGCAATCGACCAAGTGGCAGCAATCGATGCGACCACGCTGGTATCGGCTTCTGAGTTTATCAGTGCCATGCGTACGTACATGGAGGAAAAGCTGGGGATGCCGACCGGCCTGTCGGATGCCGATGCGCGCACGTTGGTCGGGCTGTATTACAGTATGCGGCGCGTCAGCTTCAGCAATAACGCGACCTTTACGCTCGCAGACAACGTTTCGATGGATCTGATCGCCTACATCAAGGAACACCACCAGCAGTACACCGGTGTGGATGTGCAGAGCGAAGCAATCCGTAAGTACGACACGACTTATGCCGCGCATGTGCTGGGCACGGTGGGTGCCATGTATACGGAAGAATGGGAAGGCACCGATAATGGCGGCCCGTACAAGAATAAACAGGGCTACAACATGAACGATACGATTGGCAAGAGCGGTCTGGAAGCGGCACTGGAGGAGTACCTGCACGGCACGGCAGGTTCGCGCACGGTGGAAACCGATCTGGGCGGCGACAGCATCACGGATCATGCCAATTCCTATGCCCCGCAGCCGGGTGATAACGTGATCACCACCATTGACCTGGAATTGCAGGCGGTGGCAGAGCAGTCACTGGCCAACTACCTTTCCAGTTACGAGCGTGGCGGTGCGGCGGTTGCACTCGACCCGAATACGGGCGAGGTGCTGGTTATGGCGTCCTACCCGACATACAGTCTGGCGGATTATTATCAGGACGATGTGGCAACAGCGCGCGTTCAGGATACGAGAAGCCCAGAATTGAATCGCGCGACGGGCGGCCAATATCCGCCCGGTTCGACCTTCAAGGTGTTGACCGCGATTGCGGCGCTCGAAGAAGGCATCATTGACGCAAACACCACTTATACTTGTGATGGTGTATTTGAATACGGTGGTCAGAAGTTTACTTGTGGCAACCACGAGCAGCCCATGACGCTGGACGTTACGCAGGCGATCAAATATTCCTGCAACGTCTATTTCTACAACGTCAGTCAGAAGCTGACCGGCGCACACCTTGAGCAGTGGTGCGACCGCTTCGGCCTTGGCAACGTGACCGGCATTGAGATCGGTGAGAGCGCCGGTCAGGCGGCAGGCCCGACCGAGCGCGAGCAGCACCGCAAAACCGATCCCTTGCTGCGCGAGTGGCAGGGCGGCGACGATGTCAACGCGGCGATCGGCCAGTCGGATAACCTGTTCACGCCCTTGCAGTTGGCAAACTACATGGCGGCGGTGGTCAACGGCGGCACGCTGTACCAGCCGACGCTGGTCAAGAGCATCAAAACCTATGACTATTCCGATGTGGTTGAAGAGAAGAAGCCGGAAGCCGTGGGAACGATTGAGTTTTCGGACGCTACACGCGATTTGGTCATGCAGGGCATGAGCGAGGTTACCGCCGAGGGCGGTACCGCAGCGACCACCTTTGCGGATTACCCGATCAAGGTGGGTGGCAAAACCGGTTCTGCGGAAATGACCGAATATAAGGACGGCGTTGAGATCAATTACACCAACGGCCTGTTTGTCGCCTTTGCGCCGTTTGACGATCCGGAAATTGTCATCTGCGTGGTAGGTGAAGGTGCGGGACATGGTTCAGCCGTTGCGCCGGTCGTGCGCGATATCCTTGACGCATACTTTGCCGAGGAAGAGCCGGATACGGTCGAGTCCGTGCAGGAAGAGAACACAATGGTGCCCTGACGGAATATTGCAGTGCAATAAAATCTTTGCACAAATGCTTGTAAATTAACAGCCCGTAGTTTATAATACAATATATAAGTTTTTCTATTTCGGAGGCGGTATGTTGAAGGTGATTCTGGTTGCGTCCGGTAAGGGCGGCACAGGGAAAACCTCCTTTACGGCGGGCGTGGGCGCTGCGTTGGCGCAGCTTGGCCACCGCGTGCTCCTGATCGACGGCGACTGCGGCCTTCGGAATCTGGATATCGTGCTGGGCATGTCGGACAGGGTGGTTTATTCCTTTGCCGATGTGGCGGGCGGCGCTGTGCCGCTTGGCGATGCCATGGCGCGACATCCGGAGTATCAGACCCTGTACCTGCTCACAGCACCGGTGGCGCTGCCCGCTCTCAGCGAGCGCGGGATGGAGCAGCTGGCCGTGCAGGCGGAGGAGGCCGGTTTTGATTACCTGCTGTTGGACGGCCCTGCGGGACTGCCGGCGGAACTTTCGTTTTTGGCACACATTGCAACGCAGGCGGTGGTGGTTACGTCAACCGACCGTGCCTGCATCCGCGGGGCGGAGCGGTGTGCGCGCAAGCTGGAAGAGGAATATTGTATTCAGCGCATCCGCATGGTGCTCAACCGGGTGCGCCCACAGCTCATCTGCCGTGGCAAGTTGGGCAATATCGACGACGCGATGGATGAAGCGGGCCTGCCGCTTTTGGGCGTCGTGCCGGAGGATGAAGATCTGATTTCCTGCGGCAACAGCGGAAAGAGTATTTTGAACATCAAGCACACCGGCGCAGCACGCGCCTTTCAGAATATTGCGCGCCGTTTGGACGGCGAGCGCGTGCCGCTGATCCGTATCTGACAGCATTTGATACAGCAAAGCATCTTTTCTGCACAACGCCGTCTGGCAGGCGGCGTTGTTTGACGCAAAAATGAGAGTAGAAGCAGCATTGTGGTATGTGGAAAGGGGATGTGTCTGAAATGAACATAGCGTTGATCGCACACGACAGAAAAAAAGAGCTGATGGTTCAGTTCTGTATGGCGTATTGTGGCATTTTGGCAAAGCATGATATTTGTGCCACCGGCACAACAGGAAAATTTGTGGAAGAGGCAACCGGGCTGAAGATTGACAAGTGCCTGGCTGGTATGCAGGGCGGCGAAGAGCAGATTGCATCCCGTGTGGCCTATAATGAGATTGACCTTGTTCTGTTTTTCCGCGATCCCATGTCCAATTCCCAGTACGAGCCGGATGTACATGCGATTGCCCGCCTGTGTGATATGCACAACATCCCGATCGCGACCAATTCCGCAACGGCCGAAATGCTCATCCTTGGCCTCGACCGCGGTGATCTGGATTGGCGTAACATTGTCAATCCCAAGAATAAAAAATAAACGACAGCAAGCAATGCACCGGATGGGCAGTTGGGCCTATTCGGTGCAATCGTCTGTCTTGAGGAGAATCAAAAAACTATGGAAAAAGTGAAACCCAGAACCCTGTCCGGCTTTATGGAGCTGCTGCCTGCGCCGCAGGTGCAGATGGAGCGCATCATGCAGGTGCTGCGCGAGACGTACGCGTTGTACGGTTTTTACCCGCTGGACACCCCGCTGATCGAGTCCTCCGAGGTACTGCTTGCCAAGGGCGGCGGAGAGACCGAAAAGCAGATCTACCGTTTTACCAAGGGCGACAGTGACCTGTCGCTGCGCTTTGACCTGACTGTGCCGCTGGCAAAGTATGTCGCGCAGCACTACGGGGAATTGACGTTCCCGTTCCGTCGTTTCCAGATCGGCAAGGTCTACCGCGGGGAGCGTGCGCAGCGCGGCCGCTTCCGCGAGTTCTATCAGGCGGATATTGACGTCATCGGTGACGGCAAGCTGGACATCATCAATGAGGCCGAAGTGCCGAGCATCATCTACAAAACCTTCACTTCGCTCGGGCTGGAGCGTTTCAAAATCCGAATCAACAACCGCAAGGTGTTAAACGGCTTTTTCGCTATCCTTGGCTTGACCGAACAGGCGGGCGACGTGATGCGCACGATCGATAAGCTGGAGAAGATCGGCGCAGACAAGGTGAAAGCCATTTTGGTGGAGGATTTCGGCGTAGCGGCTGAGACTGCGGACGAGCTGCTGGCGTTTATCGAGACACCGGGCGGCACTGAGGGCATCCTTGCGGCGCTTGAGGGTTACAAGGGCAAGAACGACGTATTTGATCAGGGCGCGGATGAACTGCGCACGGTCGCGCAGTACATGACCGCATTCGGCGTGCCGGACGACCATTTTGAGATCGACCTGACGATTGCACGCGGTCTGGATTACTACACCGGCACAGTGTACGAAACGGCGATGCTCGACCATCCGGAGATCGGCTCGATCTGCTCGGGCGGCCGGTATGACAACCTCGCGGAGTACTATACCGACAAGCAGCTGCCGGGCGTGGGTATTTCGATTGGCCTGACCCGCCTGTTCTATGTGCTGGGTGAGCAGGGCTACCTGAACGACAGCATGAACAAGGCACCGGCCGATGTGCTAATCCTGCCGATGACGGATGACATGGGCGCAGCGATTGCGCTTGCAACCAGCCTGCGTGAGGCGGGCATCCGCACACAACTGTACAGTGAGCATAAGAAGTTTAAGCACAAGATCGGTTATGCCGACAAACTGGGTATCCCTTATGTCATCTTCCTTGGCGAGGATGAGATCAAGGAGAATGTGATCGCGGTCAAGGATATGGACTCGGGCGAGCAGGTTAAGGTGACACTCGGGGACGCCATCGCCCGCATCCGGGACGGTCTGGCCGCCAAGAATCAGGGCAAGGTTATCTGCGACAAGTAAATAGGGGAGAGGGGAAACAGCTATGCAAGAGAACAAGCGATTTATCTGGAGCTGTACCAAATTTCTTGCCAACATTCTGTGTATGCTAAGCGCAACCATTTGGTGGGTCATTGGTTGGGTGATTTTTGGATATGTGACCCTGATTTTCGGCCTGTTGTTTGCTGTATTAATCTATGTGACAGAAATTTCCCCTGCATTAAAACAAGAAAATCCAGAGAATAAGGACTGATATACATGAATAACACATCCATTGCGGGCATGAAGCGCACACATATGTGCGGCGACCTGCGCCTTGCCGACGCAGGCAAGGAAGTCACGGTCAACGGTTGGGTTGACCGCGTGCGCGACAACGGCGGCGTGCTGTTCCTGCTCGTGCGCGACCGCGCGGGCATTGTACAGTGTACGTTTGATAAATCGGTCAACGCTGACCTGTTCAATATCGCCTTCACCTGCCGCACCGAGTTTGTGGTCGCCGTGCGCGGCAAGCTGGTGGCGCGCGACGAGGCTGCCATCAACAAGAAGATGCGGACCGGTGAGGTCGAAATTATTGCCGAGGAAATCCGCATCCTTTCCAAGGCTGAGACCACCCCGTTTGAGATCGACGACACGAAGGAGGTCGGCGATCAAGTGCGCCTGAAGTACCGCTACCTCGACCTGCGCCGTCCGTCCATGCAGAAGAACCTGATGCTGCGCCACCGCGTCACGCAGGTCGCGCGCAACTACTTCGATGAGCAGGGCTTCATCGAGATTGAAACCCCGATGCTGACCAAGTCCACGCCGGAGGGCGCACGCGATTACCTCGTGCCTTCCCGTGTGCATCCGGGCAAGTTCTATGCGCTGCCGCATTCTCCGCAGCAGTACAAGCAGCTGCTGATGCTGGCGGGCATGGATCGCTACATTCAGATTACCCGCTGCTTCCGCGATGAAGACCTGCGTGCGGACCGTCAGCCGGAGTTCACCCAGATCGACCTTGAGATGAGTTTTGTCGAGCAGGATGACGTGATCGCGGTCAACGAGGGGTTCCTCCAGCGTGTATTCAAGGAAGTGCTGGATATCGACATCCAGCTGCCGCTGCCGCGCCTGACCTGGCGCGAAGCGATGGATCGCTTCGGTTCGGACAAGCCGGATACCCGTTTCGGCTTTGAAATCAAGGATATTTCGGATATCGCGGCAAACTGCGGCTTTGGCGTGTTCAAGGGCGCGGTGGAAGCAGGCGGCACGGTGCGTCTGATTAACATCAACGGCTATGCTGATAAGTTCCCGCGCAAGGAGATCGACAAGCTGGCCGATTTCGTCAAGAC
>CALWEB010000193.1 GCA_944376955.1 uncultured Agathobaculum sp.
TTGGGCTGACTTTCGGAGATATCCGGCCATTATACGGCTATCAGGATGAGATCCGCTGTCTGTATATCTATAAGCAGCGGAAGGAGGACAATGCAGTCGATTATCGGCTGAAAACGCGAAATGCATACCGTATTCTGCCAATCCCTTCTGAACTGGATGCCCTGCTTCGACAACGGGAAAAAGGGATGCGGACAAGGCTCGACGGAGATTTGTCTGCCTATCCGATCGTCTGTAAGGACACCAAGTGGATTGAACCATGCAAAAGGCGCACAGCATTGGAGCTGTGCGCCGGGCTATTGCGTAAGGAGTTTCGGGATGAAACAGCGATTGCGGATCTGACGACGGAAATGAACCGGGATGCTGCGTTTGAGGAGAAAGACATTACAGCCTATCTGTTGCGCAGGAATTTTGCGACTGCCATGGTCAGCGTGTGCGGTATGGAGGAAGATGAACTGCAATACCTGATGGGGCATGACATTCTGGATGAGCAGGAGATGCGGAGTGATTTTACCGATGCGGATTTCCTTGCAAGGCTCTGGCATAAGATGAACAGGCGCGTGCTGTGGGACAATATTCCGGAAAATGATATGCATCTCGTGATCGATCAGGCGGAGTGCATGGTGGAAGGGCGCAGCGAAATTCGCGCGGAAATCACAGCGTCCTGCTTTGCAGACGCCGGTGATACTGTGATTCTGGATGTATGGAATGAATTGCCGGGGGATTATATTTCGGTTCGACCCAACCGGGATGCGGCAGCGGCAGAGGAAGATATTACGGTAGATGCATCGTATGAGCCAATGCAGGCGCAGAGGGCTGGCCGGATCAATATTGAGCAGGAGTATCGGGATGCGGTGCGAAAGGTCAGGAACAAGAGCGCGAGCAAGCGTGCGCGAGACAGTTAGGGTTTTACTTTCTATGCACCATAAACGAACTGCGGGCTATCATTATACCGATTGCCCCATTCGATATGCCTCTTGTATAATGGGTAATGACCGCACAGCGCCAGCGTCCATAACATTAGAAGCAAAAATTTTTCCTTTGCGTTCATAATGCTGCAAATGTTCTACAAATCCATCCAAGTCGCCAAGAGAGCGGGAAATAATATCCGTTCCCAGACCGGCGGAAACGATATAATATATCTCTTTACACCCGAGCTGTTGCCAAATCGGATACATTCTATCGATAAAGAGCTTCATGAGGGAACTGATGCCATAAAAGTAGACCGGGGTCGCCAACACCAGAACATCCGCTTTTTGGAATGCCTCGATTAGCTCGTGCATATCATCGCGCAAAATACAGGTTCCGCCGTTACGCATACAGGCATCGCACGCGCGGCAAAAGCCAATCTGCTTTTCGGCGAGCCGTACCAGCGTGACCTTATGACCGGAAGCTTCTGCACCGGCCTTGAACTGTTCACATAGAAGCTGGGAATTACCGGCTTTTCTAGGACTGCTGGAGATGATTAAAATATTTTTCATGTTTGTCGCTCCTTTGCAAACCGTGTTTGTATCACATTTATCGAGTATCACAGGTTTATTATATAGGAATTTCTGGGGCCTGTGCCAGAAAACGCAGAACGCAAAAGAAAATTGTGTTACTGGAAAAAGGAGCCGCAGCAAGTTCAGCGACTCCTTTTTCAGTGGGGAGATATATTATAATAGGTTGCATAAATTACAGAGCACGCGAATGACCTCGTCGCCTACCTGATCGGTGGAAGCCGTGCCGCCCATATCGGGGGTCAGCGCTTTTTTCTCGACCATTACATGCTCAATGACATCGATCAGCTTTTTACCCCAGTCCTCGTGGCCGAAGAAATCGAGCATCTGGCTGGCCGACCAAATGGATGCGAGCGGGTTGGAAATTTTCTTGCCCGCGATATCGGGTGCCGAGCCGTGAATCGGTTCAAACATGGACGGGAATTTGCGTTCCGGATTGAGATTGGCACCTGCAGCCAGACCCATGCCGCCCGAGATTGCCGCACCAAGGTCGGTGATGATATCGCCGAACAGGTTGGAAGTGACAACGATCTGAAAACGCTGTGGGTTTTTAACGAAGAACATGCTTGCCGCATCGACCAGCAGGGAGTGCGTTTCAACGTCCGGGTAGTTGCGGCTGACTTCTTCGAATACCTGATCCCAGAATACCATCGAATAATTCAGCGCGTTGCCTTTGCTGATGCTGGTCAGGCTCTTCTTTTCCTTGCGTGCAAGTTCGAACGCATAGCGGATAATGCGCTCGGTGCCATGGCGGGAGAATACGCCGGTTTGCAATACGACTTCGTTAGGCTGTCCCTTGTACAGCCAATCTCCCGCGCCTGCATACTCGCCCTCGCTGTTCTCACGGATGACAACCATATCGATGTCGCCCTTTTTGCAGCCTGCCAGCGGGCAGGGGGCACCGTCGAGCAGCTTGACCGGACGGACATTGACATATTCGTCGAAGTCGTGCCGGATGCGCAGCAGCAGATCCCAGAGCGAGATATGGTCGGGCACACCGGGTGCGCCAACCGCACCAAGATAGATCGCATCGAATTTCTTGAGCGTTTCGATGCCGTCATCATCCATCATTTTGCCGGTTTTGAGGTAGTATTCGCAGCCCCATGGGAATTCAGTGAATTCAAACCGGAACGTACCGTCCAGTTCGGCGACCTTGTTGAGCACTTTCATGCCTTCGCTGATCACCTCGGGGCCGACACCGTCGCCTGCGATGACTGCAATTTTATAGGTTTCCATGCAATATCCTTCTTTCTCTTCCGTTCAGTCCAGAGGAAACGCACCGGCCGCATGGCGCAGTGCACGCACGACAGGCAGTTCCTCGCCGCTCAGGAAACGGATCAGTGCGCCGCCGCCTGTACAGATGTAGTCTATTTTGGCAGCAAGATGATATTTGTTGGTTGCGGTGACGCTGTCGCCGCCGCCGACAACCGTGTATGCAGCAGTGTCGGCCAACGATTGCCAGACTTCCTTTGTGCCGAATTCGGTTTCTTCCTGTTCGAAAATACCCATTGGGCCGTTGACAAATACGGTTTTGGCCGCCAGAATGGCTGCGCGATACATGGCGGCGGTTTGCACGCCGATGTCGACGAGCATGCTGTCTTGGGGGAGATGCCCGACCATAGCTTCGCTGCGTGTACCATTTTCAGTATAAGCCAAATCAACCGGCAGTACAATGCGATCGCCGTACTTGGCCAGCAGGGGTTTGGCTGTTTCGATAAAGCTGCCGTAGCCTTGCTTTTCGATGAAGCCGCGCGATGCCGCACCGATATCCTCGCCCTTGGCAGCCAGCAGGATATTGGCAACCACACCGCCGGACAGCACCTGATCCGCGATGCCGCGATCCAGTACGGTTTGCATCATGAGGAATGCATCTGCAATTTTTGCGCCGCCCAACACGAATACACACGGGCGAGCGGGTGCTTCCATCAGGGAAGAAATCACGCTGTATTCCTTTTCGAACAATCGACCCATTGCCGAGGGAAGCAGCTGTTCGAAGCCGCACAGGGTTGGCTGATCCCGATGCGCGGCTGCGAATGCATCACACACATAGTAATCGGCCAGCGGTGCGAGCGTGCGTACAACCAGCGTATCTGCCTGCTGTGCATGCGTCAGCTTGAGGCTGCGCTCGAACAGTGTCTGCTCTTCTGCCATAAAGCGAACATTATCGAGCAGCAGTACTTCACCGGACTGTAATGCACGAATGGCATTTTGTGCGGCAGGTCCGCAAACATCCGGGATGAATTTTACCTGACTGCCGAGCAGCTTTTCCAGTACCGCAGCATGTGGACGCAATGTATAGTAGTTTTTGTATTCAATATCACTGCCCTGATGCGCCAGCACGACAACCTTTGCACCGCGATCGCGCAGTTCGGCAATCGTGGGCACGCAGCCGCGGATGCGGGTGTCGTCGGTGACCTGGTCCTCTGCGCGGTCGATGGGTTCGTTGATGTCGACACGCAGCAGCACGGTTTTTCCGGCTACATCGATTGCATCAAGTGTGTAAATACCAAATTTCTTCATTGCATACCACGCGCTTTCATACCGAGATATTTGTTGGTTTCCGCCGTGCCAGCCTCACGGGTCGTCTGCATCTGCATGGCAGCGCGGATGGCGTCCATATTTTCGGGGATGACAACGGACTCTTGCGGAATGTTGATGGCAAACATGATTTGGTCGCCGCTCATGACGATCGACTCGTCCCACAGCGCAATTTCATAGTTGTCGCCGCGGAACTTGCCCATATCGCGCGCATAGCGGAACAGCGATGCGTTGCCCAGAAAGCCGTCCGCGATCTTGACCGTGCGGATACGCGGGTGCTGTGCGGCCATTTCGAGCAGATCCGCCTTGTTGATCTTCTTCTTGGGCGTGGCGACAACCGTGATGATATGGCCGTGCGTCACCGGTGCATGCACGAGTATGCCGGTTGCGTCAACGTGCGGCATAATATGCATCAGATCGAGTGCCTGATGGCTGGGTGCGTATTCCATCTGCAGCGCATTGGTCAGTCCGCGATGATAGTCACCGGGATCAGCCACGCGGCGGATGATCGTGATGGCGACCTTTTCCATGCCGACTGCCCGGTCGATCATGTCGACCGCACGGATCAGGCCGGTGGTGTTGCAGCTGGTCAGCTTGAGGAACTGCTGTCCAAGCCCCTTTTCATAGTTGGCATAACCGTGGAAGAAAACATCCGCGACGTTGTTTTTCTCGCCGCCTTGGAAAATTGCTTTTTTACCCATGCGTGCGTAGAGTTCCTTGTTCTTCGCGCCGATGCCGGCCGAGGTTGCATCCAGAATCACATCACACTGTTCGACAAGATCCTCCAGGGTGCCGGAGATCGGCACGCCCGCTGCCTTGAGCTTATCCTCATTCTCCGGCAGCGCATTGTAAAAATCATAGGGCATGCCGGATTCTACCAGACCGCGTACCGC
>CALWEB010000194.1 GCA_944376955.1 uncultured Agathobaculum sp.
GATACACCGTTGGCGCTTTTATAAATATTTTGCGTACACTTGATATTCATAAGCACACATCCGTTCGGCAGTATAGATAACTGCTAATATCATACCACACAAGCAAAGAAATGTGCACGTTTTTTGAGCAAAATTAACAAAGCGTTTATAAATTGTCCACCTTGTGCGCCGGGACGCCCCGTGCTATAATAATGAAAAAGTAAGAAAATGAGGTGCAAATCATGCCGTATATTGGTGTTTCTACGTCGAGAAAATTATCAGATGCACAAAAGGATGCGCTGAAAGCGGCGCTGGGGGAGAAAATCAGCGTCATCCCGGGAAAAAGTGAAAAAGCGCTGATGGTGGATATTGCTGACGGGCATACCATGTATTTTGCGGGGGAAAAACGGGAACTGGCGTTTCTGGATGTTCGTTGCTATGGTTCAACCGAATTTGCCCATCAAAAAGCGTTCACCGAAGCGGCTTTTGCAGCGGTGCAGCAGGCGACCGGCCTGCCGGAAGATGGCATTTATCTGACATACAGTGAATTTGCCAACTGGGGCACAAAGGGCAGTATGAAATAATAGAGGAAGGCTATCAGGAAAAGACACGCCGGGGATCCGGCGTGTCTTTTGTCATTTCTATTTGGTATTAGATTGTGGCAGACCAACTGCATGTGCCAGATGATTGGCTACCGGCAGGAAGAATTGCAAGCCGGGGCCGTATAAAGTCAGGGCAATGATTGTGCTGATGCCCAGTTTTCCGCCGAGCAGGAAGCCAAATAGAATACAGCCAAAATCCCAGATCATGCGTGTCCAGCGTAGTGCAAGAAATGGAAGACGCTCATGTGCAATGACAGGGATCAGGTAATTGGCACAGGCACCTGCTTCCGACCGCACAGAAATGCCGATCCCGATGGAGACAATGACGCATCCGAGTATGATGAGCAAGATGGTCAGGAAAAGCGGACGTTCCTGCGGCAGCACACGCCCAAATAAAAAGGCGTAAAAGTCTACCAATGGTCCAAGACAGAAAATGCAGAAGATGGTGCCGGGATGGATTTGCCGGCGGTCAAACAGGAAGATACCGATTAGGCAGAGCAGCATCAGCGTGGTGCTGGCTTGCCCATAGCTCAGCCCGGTTTGGCGGGAAACGCCTTGCACCAGAATCATAAAGGGATCCGCGCCGACATCCAGCGCAACATAAAGCTGGCTGCCAAACTCAGTGACGGCAACACCAATCAATAGGACGAACAGACGCTGCGGGAGAAATGCAAAATGCTTCATAGGAAACCCTTCAATAGATGTTTTACTTTTTGGTGGGGTGGTAGTCGTTACGCCACGACACAGAGGATATCTGATACGGAATCTCCTGATGGGAAGAGGAGGTGACCTTGCGGGTGTCCAGATCAAAGGTGTAGTTCTGGCGGAAGATCAGGCAGTTTTTGTCCGATGGGTTGTTATTGCCGCCAAAAACCAGATTGCCCAGCGAATAAGCGATTGGCTTGCCTTTGTAGACTTCTACTTCCTGCACAACATGCGGATGGTGCCCGATGACCAGATCTGCGCCGCGGTCGATGCAGTAGTGCCCGATGGCGCGCTGGGTTGCGTCGCTGTGGTAGGATTTTTCAATACCCCAATGGTAATTGAACACAATCAGTTCCGCGCCGCGCGCGCGCAGGTCGCGAATAGCGGTATCAATAAAATTTTTCTGCGCCGTATCAAACGACCAGCCAACATTGGAGGCAAAGCCGATGCGCACGCCTTTGACCGTGACGATTGGCATACGCGCATAGCCGGAGACTGCTACATAGGGGGACAGATATCGCACAGTATCGTCATAGCCACGCTGCAAATAGTCCATTGCGTGGTTGTTGGCAAGGGAAACCACGTCGATGCTGCCTTTTTCCAACACCTTGGCATATTCCGGACGCCCCTTGAATACGAAGGTCTTATTGGCGTAAGCGGTCGAGGTGGTGA
The DNA here is from genome assembly GCA_944376955.1 of uncultured Agathobaculum sp. Lineage (GTDB taxonomy): Bacteria > Bacillota > Clostridia > Oscillospirales > Butyricicoccaceae > Agathobaculum. The sequence goes on from CALWEB010000194.1 coordinate 1,959, forward strand.
GCGTACCTTCAAAGTTGACCATGGTCAGGTCATCATCAAAGAATTCTGAAATGCCGGAGAAAAAGTAGGATGCGCCTTTCTGATTATACATTTCGTCAAAGGAGCCGCTGTATGCAAAATTATGCCCGCGGCCGAGGGTGCAGTCGCCACCGAAGGTGAGCGCCAGCTGAACGCTGTCATAACCGGGTGCATCCCGCCAGCCATCGGCCACTGACGAAATCGAGAGGGAGGACAGTATCCGGCGAAGGGAAAGGATAGGCTGCTCAATGGTGTAGGTGCCGAGCGGGGAGAATTTTCCGCCCGAGCCGCTCATGATGGGCTGGCCGCTTGTATCAGTTCGACCGGAAATGTATTTCACCGATTCAATCGCCCAACGCGGGATGGTATAGTTGTCGGTAAACTGCTGGGACTGTTGGTTGGCATCGGGGAAGCCGAGGACGCCCATACAGCGCTGCATCATCGCAGCCGCCTCTGCGCGGGAGATCGGATCGTCCGGACGGAACAGACCATCTGCACCGTTGACAATACCGAGCCGTGCCGCAATTTCGATGTATACACTTTGTGTATCACCGAAGCTGCCATTTGCGACGGAGGGTAGGCCGCCGTCAAGCGGGTCACTCCAGACAGGGCTTTCCACGGGGGACGCATCTTCAGCCGATTCGGGTTCATCGCCTTCTGCTGGTGTTGAGGTTGTGCCGTCCTCTATGGAATCGGTCGGCAGTGCAGGGGGATCAGAAGGTGGGCCCGCGGGTGCGTCGGACGCTTCTGCATCGGTTTCAGAAGGCACTATGCCCGTGCTGGCGGCGTTGTCTTTGCTGTCCGGTGTATCAGGCAGAGCAGTATCCGCCTCGTTGTTCACAGGCTTTTCG
>CALWEB010000195.1 GCA_944376955.1 uncultured Agathobaculum sp.
GCGGTGATTTCAGTGTATTTACAAAAGAAAAAGCCTACCCCGAAACATTTTCTGCTACAGAAACATCTCGGGGCAGGTTTTTTTGTTGCCGCACAAGGCCCAATCAAAATAGTAAATTCGTGGCAAAGCCGCCATTATATTTGCGATTTACACAATAAAAAGTTTTCAATTCAACATATAGCATATGCCAAATAAAATTTTCTGCTGTGATTTATTGTAGTGAAAAATTAGATAAGTCTTTTTTCATCAAACGCCCCGCTTTGCCGGGCGTTTGATACAAGGAAGAGAAAAAGTTTCGCTTATCGGAACTTTTTCTCGCTTGGGACGCATCCGCGGCCCTGCCGCGGTGCGTCCCCCTCGATGAAAGCTGTACGCTTTCATCGAATACTTTAGATTGTGTTGATATCCACCGGCTCGCAGTTCTCGATCTTGATGTCGCCCTCGAGACATCTGAGCAGCGCGGAGGCTGTGTCGATCGAGGTCAGACACGGGATAGCACGCTCAACTGCAGTGCGGCGGATGTGTACCGAACCCAACTCCGGATGGCGGCCCTTGACCGACGTCGCCACAACATAGTCGATCTTGCCGGACTCGATCAGGTCGATGATGTTCGGGGACGGCTCGTCTACGTTGCGGATCGCGTTGGTCGCCACCATGTGGCGGTTGAGGACGTTCGCCGTGCCGCTCGTCGCGTAGATATCAAAGCCGAGCGCTTCAAACCGCTCGCCAATGCGGATGGCTTCCTGCTTGTCCGAATCGCGCACCGAAATCAGCACCGCGCCCTTCTTCTTCATCTTGAAGCCAGCGCCGATCAGGCCCTTTAAGAGCGCCTCGCGGAACGTGGTCGCCACGCCTAGCACCTCACCGGTCGATTTCATCTCCGGCCCCAGCTGGGTGTCAAGGTCACGCAGCTTCTGGAACGAGAACACCGGCACCTTGACGGCGTAGTGGTCGCCCTCCGGGTGCAGGCCGGTGCCGCAGCCCATGTCGCGCAGCTTTTCCCCGAACATGCAGCGGGTGGCCAGATCGACCATCGGCACGCCCGTTACCTTGGAGATATACGGCACGGTACGCGACGAGCGCGGGTTGACCTCGATGACGTAAATCTGGTCGTTATACAGTACGAACTGGATGTTGACCAGACCGAGTACCGCGAGGTTCTTGGCCAGCGCCTCGGTATAGCGGATGATGGTTTCCTTGTGCTTGGGCTCAATGTTGATGGACGGGTAAATCGAAATCGAGTCGCCCGAGTGGACGCCCGCGCGCTCGAAGTGCTCCATGATGCCCGGGATGAGGATATCATCGCCGTCGCAGATGGCGTCAACTTCAATTTCGCGGCCCATCATATATTTATCCACCAGCACCGGGTTTTCCACCTTGTTGCGGGTGATGACCTTCATGAATTCGCGCACGTCCTCTTCCTTGTGCGCAATCTCCATGCCCTGACCGCCCAGCACGTAGGACGGACGAACCAGCACCGGATAGCCCAGCTCATCGGCCGCCTTGACAGCCTCCTCCTCGGTCATGACCGTGTGGCCTGCCGGACGCGGGATGCCGCACTTTTCGAGGATGACGTCGAACTTTTCGCGGTCCTCTGCCGCGTCAATGCTCCATGCGGGCGTACCGAGGATCGGGATACCCAGCTTTTCGATGTGCGCGGCGAGGTTGATCGCGGTCTGGCCGCCAAACTGCACGATGGCAAAGTCCGGCTTTTCGGCGTTCACCACACCGGTGACGTCCTCGGGCGTCAGCGGCTCAAAGTACAGACGGTCGGCCGTGTCGAAGTCGGTGGACACGGTCTCCGGGTTGTTGTTGATGATGACGGTCTCGCAGCCGAGCTTTTGCAGCGCCCAAACCGCGTGTACCGAGCAGTAGTCGAACTCGATGCCCTGACCGATGCGGATCGGGCCGGAACCCAGAACCAGCACCTTCTTTTTGCCGGATGCGGGCTTGACCTCGGTCTCCTCGTCGTAAGTCGAGTAGTAGTACGGGGTCTCGGCCTCGAACTCGGCCGCGCAGGTGTCTACCATCTTGTAGACCGGCAGGCGCTTGACATCGGAGATATCCTTCCCGCCCGACAGCTCGACAATCGTCTTGTCGAGGAAGCCCATCTTTTTCGCACGCAGGTACAAATCCTTGTCAATCACGTCCGCTGCGGCCAGTTCCTTCTCCATATCGACGATGTTCTGGAACTTGTGCAGGAAGAAGGTATCCATCGTGGTGATCTCGTGGATCTCCTCAATGGTCATCAGGCCGCGGCGCAGCGCCTCGCAGATGTGGAACAGTCGCTGGTCGTCCGTGCGGGCAACGCCCTTGCGGATCTCCGCGTCCGACTGCTGCTGGATGCGCGGGGCGATCATGCTGTCCAGCTTGATCTCGCAGCCGCGCACTGCCTTCATCAGCGCACCCTCAAAGCTGTTGTCAATCGCCATGACCTCGCCCGTCGCCTTCATCTGGGTGCCGAGCGTATTGTCCGCATAAACGAACTTGTCAAACGGCCAGCGCGGGAACTTGACCACGCAGTAGTCGAGCGTCGGCTCGAAGCAGGCCTTGGTCTTTTTGGTGACGGCGTTTTCGATCTC
>CALWEB010000196.1 GCA_944376955.1 uncultured Agathobaculum sp.
ACTCTCGTAATGAGGGTGCTTTTCTATTGCCTGAAAGGAGGATGATACCATGGCAAAAGGCAAATATCAGGAATGGCTCACGCCGGACGGGATCACCCGTCTGGAGGCGTGGGCGCGCGACGGGCTGACGGATGAGCAGCTTGCCGCGAAGATCGGCATTACGGCGGCGACGCTGTACGACTGGAAGAACAAGTATCCTGAGATTTCTGAGGCCCTAAAAAGGGGCAAGGAGGTCGTGGATATCGAGGTCGAGAACGCGCTGCTCAAGCGTGCGCTCGGCTATCACACCGAGCTGATGGATGAGATTTTGAAAAGCCAGACCGCACAGCGGATCATTGACTTTGTTGCTCCGATCTATGGGAACGGGTATGTTGCGCTGTGGATGTTTCAAGCGATTGGAAAGCCGCTGGATGCGATTGCAAGTTTTGTTGATTCTCTCAGAGATCAGACCATACCGCAAACGGCAACATGGTCATTGCCCATCTGGGAGCAGGAGTATGGTGTCACGCCAGATCCGGCTTGGACAGATGCGCAGCGACAGGCAAATCTGGTTTCAAAGATGAAGTATATTCCACCGGTGAATCCGGCAAAATTGGCTGAATATGCGTCCGCTGCGGCTGGCGTACCGTGCGAAGTGATTGAGAACGTGGCAAAGAACACATTTGCCGTGGTGTTGCGTGCCAACTCGGATACGATAGACCGAGCAAAAAAGGCGATTGATGAGGCAAAACCCGCACATTTGATTTATGTCATTTATGTGACACTGCTGCGCTCCGCGCAGGCGGTGACGCGGCTGGCGGCTGCGGGAGTGCGGGCAAAACATTATGGAGAACATGAGGTGACGTTATGAGCTGGACAAACGCGGTCATTACCGAGGCAGGCCACCGCTTACAAGCGGCGCTGCTGGGCACGGGCGACGGCCTGACCTTCACGCGCGCGGCCGCGGCGGACGCGGAGGGCGTGGAGCGGCTGGACTTGACGCTGCAAGCGCCCTGCACGGTGGACGGCCCCAAGTGCCGCGTGCCGGTGCTGCTGACGAATGCGGGCGTGGAGACCGGCTTCACGATGACCGAGCTGCGGTTTTACGTCCGGCGTGTGACGGATGGTGCGCCTACGGGCGAGGAAGTGCTGTATGCCACCGTGACCGACGAGACGGGCGACCCGATCCCGACGGCGGCTCAGTCGCCCGGCTTTACGATAGACTGGGCGTTCGTGTTCCAGTTCGGCAACGCGAGCGAGGTGACGGTGACGCTTGACCCGGCGGGACTGGTGAGCATCGGCATGGTCGGCCAGCCGAACGGCGTAGCGGGGCTGGACGAAAACGGCGCGGTGCCAATAAAGCAGGGCGGCACGGGCGCGACAACGGCGCAAGGCGTCGTAGATGCGTTTGGGATTTTCCTTGCGATTTCTGCGGCTGCGGCATACGACCCGGAGGACAGCTACGCCGTGGGTGATTACTGCACGCACGGCGGCAAGCTGCACAAGTGCAGCACACCCATTCCGTCCGGCGAGACGTGGAATGCCGCGCACTGGACGGAAACGACCGTAGCGGCGGAGCTGGCTGGTAAGGCAAATCTAATATCACCGCAGTGGCGTAGTCTTCCGCTTGCATCAAGATTTCCGGCACAATCATATGCGAATTATTATTATAAAACACAAGAAAACATTGTTCATGCTTCTTTTTGTATCGACAGCGGAGATAAATTTCAGAATGGAGAAGTCATTGCCAATCTCCCTGTTGGATTTAGGCCGAGTTATACCATTGCACGATGTGTAGCAGGCGACGGAATCAGCATGGGGAGCGGAATTATTACGGCGGAGATTCAAGTGCATGCCAACGGTAATATAGTGCTATATCATTGCAACAGTGATATACGATGGCTGTTAGGGGAATTTACTTTTCTGGCAGAAAATTAGCAATCCGGGAATACCCATATTGTGTAACGGCTTCTCCATTGGCTTTTTGGACAAAGATGAGCATAAGGAAGTGAAAAGAATGAACTATAAACACTGCTGTGTTGTCGATGCGGACGGTGTATACAAGGAATTTGTTCTCGTGCTGCTGGAGCAGAGCGATGGCGGCGAAACTACCGAAAGCGTGCAAGGCTATACGCTCACTGCTGGCGAACGTCTGCTCGACGTGCTGCCGCCCATCATCAAAGACCACGCGGGCAGCGCGGGTTTTGTCCGTCCCCGCTGGGACGAGGGCGCTGCCGCATGGGTCGAGAGTGCGACCGGCGAGGATCTGGCTGCGTGGGAGGCGGAACACCCTGACCCGGTTTCTTTGGAGGACAAGCGCGCAGCGAAGCACGCCGAAATATCCGCGGCGAGTGAGGCCGCCATCTATGCGGGAATGGATGTGGAGACCACGCAGGGCACAGAGCATTTCTCGCTGACGGAGAAAGACCAGATCAACCTGACCACGGCCAAAAACGCGGTAGACAAGGGCGCGGCGGCCTATCCGTATCATGCGGACGACACGCGGTGCCGCATATTCACAGGGGACGAGATTAACGCGATTGCGCAGGCCAGTATCGCGCATATCATGTACCACACGACCTACTGCAACCACCTGTTTGAATGGATCAGGCGCGCAGACGCGGCGGAGCTGGCGGGCATCACCTAAGGCTCAGAGCTGCCGGACGATCTCGCGGCGCATATGCAGGAGATTCTGACGCAGGCGGGCGCGGTAGCGGAAACGGAGGCTGTCACGTGAAAAAACTGCTGTTACATATTGTGCTTGCCGTCATTGGCGGCGTGGTGTACATGGGCATCGAAACCCTTTGGCGCGGGTACACCCATTGGAGTATGGGCGTGCTGGGCGGGGTGTGCTTTGCCCTAATCGGCCTGCTGGACGAATGGCAGGACCACCCGCCGATGTGGCTGCAAATGCTGGAGGGCGCGATGATCGTGACCGTGCTGGAGCTGCTGGTGGGGCTGGTGGTCAACCGCTGGCTCGGCTGGAATGTTTGGGACTATTCCGAC
>CALWEB010000197.1 GCA_944376955.1 uncultured Agathobaculum sp.
CGGTCAACCCGGCGCTGGCCCGCGTGCAGACCGAGGGCGGTATCGTGCAGGGCATCGGCATGGCGCTGTTTGAGGATGTGACCTATGAGCCGACCGGCCGCATTGCGGAAAACTCCTTTATGCAGTACAAAATCCCGACGCGGCTGGATATGGGCAAGCTGCGGGTGGAGTTTGAGTCCAGCTATGAGCAGAGCGGTCCGTTTGGTGCAAAGTCGATCGGTGAGATTGTGATTAACACACCGTCGCCCGCGCTCGCGCACGCCATCGCGCACGCGACCGGCGTTTGGCACCGCGAGTTGCCGATCACGCCGGAAAAGGTGCTGTGGGGTATCAAAAAAGGGCAGGCATGAAGCATATTCTGTTTTTAGCGTCGGGCAACAGTCGCAGATTCGGGGAAAATAAGCTGCTGAAAGAGCTTTCCGGCAAGCCGCTCTACCGGCACGGGCTGGATACACTGGCAGAGCTTGTGCGCGAACGGGAGGACTGCACATTGACCGTAGTTTCCCGTTATGCGGCGGTGCAAGCGGGTGCGCAGGCGCTTGGCGTGCGCGCGGTGGACAGCCCGGAGAGCGAAAAAGGCTTGTCGTACACCATCCGCGCGGGGGTGGATGCGCTCACCTTGCAGGACGGCGATTTTATTGTGTTCGTCGTAGCCGACCAGCCGTATCTGACCAAAAAGACGGTCGCACGGCTGCTGGATGCAGCAGAACCCGGTGTGCGCATGGCGCGCGTGGTATTCGGCGAACGGCGCGGCAACCCCAACCTGTTTTGCGCAGCGATGGCGCCCGCCTTGCGTGCGCTCGAGGGTGACGAGGGCGGCCGGGAACTGCTGCGCGGCGCGGATTGCGTGCTGGTGCAGGCAGGCAGTGAGCGCGAACTATACGATGTGGATACAGTGGTAGATCTTGACGGATAAAATCGGGCCCGCCGCAGAAGTTTTTCTTCTGCGGTGGGCCTTTTGCTGTCTGTGGTATGGAAAAACGTGTGGTGGGGATGGTAGCCGCATCCTGTTGCTGTTGGTGAAAATGGAAAATAATCGCGCATTTGCTCTGGTATTTTTGTGCTGGGTTGATATAATACACAGTATAGAGATAAGGCAAAACTGGTATGGGATGAGAAATGATGTGGGGAGGGACGCGTTTCCGTCCGTTTGGGATAGGGGAAACGGCGTGCGATGAAAGAACGAATCAAGAGCGGCGGATTGCTGCTGCTGACGATCATTGCGATTCTGCTGATCGCTTTTTCGCTTTACGGGCTGTTTTCGCACCTTTGGGTGAAATGGAATGACGGCAGAGAAGAGCCAGCCACGCAGACAGAAACTGCACAGGAAGAGATGCAGGCGCAGCCGATCGCGCCGATGGACAGCGCCGATGTGCAGGTGTCGGAGGAGGAACTGTATCAGCCGGGGGATAATCCGGATATCGACGCGGCAATCCGCGATGAGCTGAACCGGATTCTGAACGAAACTGCTTTTTCTTACCACAATGAGACGGGTAGGAATCAGGGATATGCGGGCGAGCACCGCGCCAGCTTCACCAACCAGACCGATGTGAATTTTGGCACGATCCAGCTGGAGATTTCGCTGTACAAGTTGGACAATCCGCGGCAGTACGGGGATGACGCGACCATTCCGGACGAACCGCTGGAGGTACATAACGCCTATGTCGGGCCGCTGGCCGCAGGGGAGACTGTTCCTCTTTCCTTTACTTCGGATACGGACGATTATAACTACTTTTTGTTTGGCTACGGCTATACTTTGGAGGAATAGGCGAGTTTCTCAGCAGTTGCGCATAAGACAAGTAATCTGCCATGCAAAAAAGGACGCTTCAAACGGAGCGTCCTTTGTGTGTTTTCCCTCCTGTTACGAGCCATATGCGGCGCGGAACAACACTTCGATGGTGTCGTCATCTACCCATACCCGTTCAATCACGACTTTGGCAATGCACTTCTTTTCTTCGATGGTGTAGCTGGGCCATTCGGTCAGCACAGCTTGGAAATATGGTTCTAGATCGGCAGGCTGCGCTTGACAGAGCAGAGCCTCGCGCTTGGTTTTGAGCGCGGTCAACTGCTCGTACGCCTCGTGGATCTGTGCGGCGATGATATGTATGACATCCGGCTCAAGGATATGGGTCAGGTTTTGTTTCAGCTGCCCAATCTCCTTTTCGCGATGATCGATTTCAATTTCCAGCTGATTGACTTGAGCGCTGCGTCGCTGCCGTGATTGAATGGGTACAGTGCGGTAGCTTGCTAGAAAATCAAGCAGTTTTGCGTCCACTGCACTTTCGATCGCTTCGAGCGTAATTACCCGACTTCGTCCTGGACAGATGGCATTGCCTCGCTTGTGCCCGCCACAGTTGATGTAATGGCCGCGCATCCCGGCAGGCTTATTGACCACCGTGATGGCATAGCCACATTTTTTGCATTTCATCAGCCCGGAAAGCCAGCTGTGCGAACCAGCACCGCTGTTTTTCAGGGCGCGGTTGCGATCCAGCTTGTGCTGCACATCCAGCCAGAGCTCGGCATCCACAATGCCCTCATGCGGAGCAAGCGTGACAAAACTGCCTGCCAGATCGGTGAATTTGCGCTGGGTCGGGCGTTGGTCGGGCGGCACGGAATGGAGATGCGTGTAGCAGTAGCAGCCGTGCTGCTGGTCATAGGCTGTGATAGGATCGTTCATGGTTGCGCCTTTGCTTTGCAGATAGCGGTAGACCGCCGCATCTGCCCGCACGAATGCGGGATTGCGCAGCAGGCGGCCGAGCGGGAGCGAGGACCAGCTGCCACCGCGTGCAGTGCGATATCCATTCGCGTTGAGCCAACGCACAAGCGAACCGAGGGTCTCACCGTCCTGCAAGTAGCGTTCATAAATCGAGGCCATCAACGCGGACTGCTGCGGATTGGCTACATAACAGGCCGTGCGCTTGCCGCCAACCAGGGTTTCGCCCTTGTCAAATCCAAAGGGGGGACGGCCACCCAAGTACATGCCGGCCTTGGCACGGGCGAAATAGTTGTCGGTCACACGGCGTTGTATGGTTTCGCGTTCGAACTGCGCAAACACCATCATGATCTGTGCCATCACAGTGCCAGATGGGGTATTGTCGAGCGTAATGCCCTCGGTGACCGACTGAAAATGTACGCCGCGCGCAGACAAGCGGGTGCATAGGCCGGTGAAGTCGTGTACCGAGCGGCTGATGCGGTCGAGCCGGTACACAAGGATTTTTCCGATCTGCCCAGCTTCCACATCGGCGAGCAGATGCTGAAGCGCCGGACGGTCGATATTCTTGCCTGAAAAGCCCTTGTCGGTGTATACCTTGCAGTCCTGCGCTTCGCCTGCGGGCAGCGCATCGCGGCAAAGCTGCGCCTGCTGTTCGACAGAGATGCTGTCCGCCCGCTCGACTGACTGACGGGTGTAGATAGCGACCATTCGGCCTCCTCCTTTCCTTTGGTATCATGGGACGGGGACGGTGGTTGCCATCCTCGTCCGGTATATGGATCATTTCACCGGCAGCGGGCGGTCGAATCCCTGCCGGATGCGCACAATCTGGGCTTTCAGTTCGCCCGGCGATAGGGTGGCATTGGAAGTCACTGCGGTGGTTGCGGTCATAATCGGTGCGCCTCCTTTGGTATGGTTGGCCGGTTCTTTTGATCTGGGGTCCGCCAGATGTCCAGAGGGAAGGGGGATAGATCCGGGACGTGTTCTCCTTCCAAAATATTCTCGTAAACCATACAGTATGCAAGAAGGGATCTGTCATCACAAAAGGAAGCAAATGATTTCTGGATCAGATGCAATGGAAAAGTCTTGTTCTTTTGAACAAGATTGGTTATACTAAACACAAGAAATTTGTGCAAAACGATGCAGAAAGTCCAGACAATGCGTTTTGGCAGTATATACCTTACTTAGGCAGAGGAAAACTCTGCTTTTTCGTATATCCATATGCGCGTTGACAATAAAAGTGGTTTTTCAATGGTTGCTTTTGAAAATGCCTCTTTGCTGGGTAGGATCAAAGGAGGGAATGGATCGCGAAGAAGAAACGCAAATCCCGCTTTTAAATTCAAATCCAAGGGGGCTAAAATTATATGAAAAAGGCAGTAAAACAATCAACATTACTCACAGCGTTGAATTTGGGAACGATCGCACTGGTGATTATATTGACAGCGGCCTTTCTATTATCGGCGTTTATGAACAATCGCGCGATGGAAATGTATAGCAATGGGGATGAATTGACATCAGCTGCCCAGCAATTTCTGGATGCATCGGGCTACTTAACGGAGCAGGCAAGGGCCTGCGCCGCTACCGGTGATGCAGTATATCACGATAACTACCAGAACGAAGTATATAATTTGCAGAACCGTGAAAACGGCTACAACAGAATGGAAGCGGTTGGGATCACGGACGAGGAAAAGGCACTGATTACCGAGATGTCGCAGATTTCCAACACCTTGGTTCCGATGGAAGAAAGCGCGATGAGTTTGGCAATGTCGGGGGATATTAACTCCGCGCTGGAATATGTATTCGGTGATGCCTACAGCTCGGATTTGAGCAAAATCCAATCTCTGCAGGATCAGTTTGTAGAGACATTTCAGGCACGCCTTGCGTCTGAAATCCAAAAGCAGCAAACAAATGTGTTGATCATGCAGATTGTGGTCATCATCCTTGTGTGCCTGATTATTGTATTCCAGATTTTCAGCACGCTGTTCACGAGGAAAAAAGTAATCCGTCCTCTTAAGATTATACAGGAAGAAATGCTGGAATTTTCCAAAGGCAATCTGTCCATCGGTGGCAAGCTGCAGGAAGATACTTCGGAACTCGGGATGCTTGTCTACTCTGTCCATCAGATGCGAGAGCATTTGAAAGCATTCATCGAGGATATTCATAATAAATTGCTGCAAATATCAAAAGGCGATTTGGATATCCAAATGGATATTTCCTACATCGGTGATTTTGCTGAAATTGAAACTTCCATGAAGAAAATCAGCACTTCTCTGAGCGAGGCATTCCGAGAAATTGATCTGGCAGCCAATCAGGTTGCGTCTGGTGCCGATCAGGTATCCAATGGCGCACAGGCGTTGAGCCAGGGCGCGACGGAGCAGGCAAGCGCGGTGGAAGAACTTGCAGCGACAGTGCAGGAAATCAGCACAAGAATCAATCAAAATGCAAAAGATACGGATTCAGCCAACAGTTTAACCATGCTTACCGGCACCAAAGTCAATGAAAGCAAACAGAAAATGCAGGAACTGATGTCTGCAATGGATGAGATTAAAAAGACCTCGCAGCAAATACAGGGCATCATCAAGACCATTGATGATATTGCATTCCAGACCAATATTCTTGCTTTGAATGCAGCGGTGGAAGCCGCCCGCGCAGGATCGGCTGGAAAGGGCTTTGCTGTGGTGGCCGATGAGGTAAGAAACCTTGCGGGCAAATCTGCAAAGGCATCCCAGAATACGCAGGAGCTGATTAAAAACTCCATCTATGCCGTGGAGCAGGGCGGTGTATTGGCAACGGATGCGGCAAAGGTTTTGGATGAAACCGTGGAGGCAGCGGATCAGGTCGTGGCATCCATCCAACGCATTGCGACGGCATCCGCAGAACAGGCACAGGCCGCCGACCAGATCGCACAGGGTCTGGATCAAGTCTCCAGCGTGGTGCAGACCAACTCTGCAACGGCCGAAGAAAGTGCGGCGGCAAGTGAGGAACTGTCCGGTCAGTCCAGTATGCTGAAAACACTGGTCGGCAAATTCAATATTGCCAATACAGGCACAGACTATCCGGTACAAGAGACCACAGATTATGCACCGGTAACACCCGCGGCACCGTCGGCACCATCTGATATGTATTATGACAAGTATTGAGTGTGTCGATGGGGCGGGCGGACAGGTTTTACTCAAGGCTACGAATTCGGTATTTTACTTATGAAAGAATATCCGCAGAAGTGGATTGCAATTTTGCAATCCATATGGAGAAAAACGTGGCTCATAATTTGGTTTTCCCGGCATAATATGAACTATCCCTCTGCAACGCTTCCTTCGAGCAGGGTCGCCATAAACCAGTCCAGATTGAGCACGAACATTTCCCGCATCCGTGCGTCCTTTTTGCTGTCCGTTGGCAGCTTTTCGGCGCGGCGACAGGTGGAGAGATAGTGCTCGCGGACAAATTCCGCGCCGTCCCGCACGATGCCGGGTGCGAGCAGGCCGAGCCGCAGATCGACCGAGCGCGACCACGGGAAGGTGTCCTCGAACAGGATTTCCTCGCGGTGGTACCACGGGTAGCCGCCGAACAGCTCGTCGGCGCACTCGCCGGACAGGCACACGGTCGTGCCGCCCTGCTTGACTGCTGCGCAGAACAACAGCAGCGAGGAGTCTACGTCCGCCATGCCGGGCAGGTCGCGCGCGTCGGTGGCGGGCAG
>CALWEB010000198.1 GCA_944376955.1 uncultured Agathobaculum sp.
ATCGGGTTTATGTTCGCCAACCGCACGCACGCGGCGGGCTCGAACGTCGAAACCGAGATCATCGGCACGCACGGCACGCTGCGCATTGCCAATGTCGGTGCGAAAAACCTGCTGAGCATTGTCGATGCGCATGGCGCGCGGCAGGAATATTACCCGGACTTTATGGACCGCTGGCATGAGGCGTTTGTGGCGGAAATGGTGGCCTTTACCGGCCATATCCGCGAGCATACCAAGCCAACCGATCTCACTGTATACGACGGCACGGCGGTATCCGAAGCGGCATACCGCTGCAAGGAGTCATTTGAGACGGGGAAGATGCTGCCCATTCGCTAAGCACATCCCTGAAAAAAAGAGGCTTTCCGAGCGGAAAGCCTCTTTTATATGCAATTTTGTCAGATTGTGAAAATGTGGAACACCTTGGTTGCCAGTTCGGTGCCGAGGATGACCAGCAGCAGGATCGGGGCGATCCAGCGCACCATCACGCGGTGCAGTGCTTCGCGGTGGAACGAGCCTGCGCCCTCCTTGACTTCGTCCGCAATGACCTTGGTGCCGACCACATGGCCGATCAGGATGCAGGTCAGGAACGCAACAATCGGCATCAGCACCGAGTTGGAGATGAAGTCGAAGAAATCGAGGAACTGCATACCGATGATCTTGACACCCGCCCACGGGCCGTAGCCAAGGCAGGACGGCACGCCGAACAGCAGCACGACAATGGTGACCAGAATGGTTGCAGCAGTGCGCTTGAGCGGCGTCTTGTCCATCAGGACCGAGACCAGCGTCTCCATCAGGGAGATCGAGGAGGTCAGCGCCGCAAACAACACGAGCAGGAAGAACACCGTGCCGATGATCGTGCCGAAGTGCATGGAATCGAACACCATCGGCAGCGTGATGAACATCAGGCCGGGGCCGTTGTTGATCTGGGAGGGGTCGCCGCCGTTGAAGGCGACCACCGCCGGGATGATCATCAGGCCGGCGATAAACGCGAACAGGGTGTCGAATACCTCAATCTGCGTGACCGAGTGTTCGAGCAGGTTTTCCTTCTGCATATACGAGCCGTAGGTGATCATAATACCCATGGCAAGCGACATCGAATAGAACAGCTGGCCGAGCGCGCCGAGTACGGTCGAGGCCGAGAACTGTGAGAAGTCGGGCAGTAAATAGTATTTCAGGCCGGCCATTGCGCCGTCGATTGTCAGCGAGTAGACCGCAACAACCACGCTCAGCACAGCGAGCACGGGCATCATCACGCGGCTTGCCTTTTCGATGCCCTTTTCCACGCCGAAGATGACAACCAGCGAGGTCAGCAGCACGTAGATCAAAAACCACGGGGTCGGGCCGCTGAAATCCAGCATGGTGGCCGGGATGGAGCCGGCGTCAAAGCCGATGAAGCGATTGAAGAAGCCGCCGTTGTCAGCTGCGGCCAGCCCGTTGCCGGAAAGGAAGGTGGCCAGATATTTCATCACCCAGCCGCCGATGACGCAGTAATATGGTGTGATGATAACCGGCACAAATGCCGCAATCCAGCCGAGAAAGCCGAACCGGCGGTCCAGCGCCTTATAAGCCCCGATGCAGGACAAGCGGGTTTTGCGTCCGATCGCGATCTCGGTGATCATCAGCGCAAAGCCGAAGGTGATGGCCAGAATGATATACACCAGCAGGAAAATGCCGCCGCCGTACTGCGCGGCCAGATACGGGAAGCGCCACAGGTTTCCTAAGCCCACCGCTGAACCGGCCGCCGCCAGCACGAAGCCAATGCGGCTGGAAAAGCTGCTTCTTGATTTCTGTTCCATTTTTTGCAAACTACTCCCTTACATGTTTCTTTCTCTTTGCTGCCACCCGGTGGCGGGAACGCTATTCCGTGCGGAGGAATGCACCGAGGAACTGCCATGCGCGCAGCAGGTTGTCCAGATGGTAGTTGCCGACGATGTCGGCCGCCGTCTGCGGCGCGGCGCAGATGCCGTCCGGCACCTGCAGCCCGAGGAGACCCAACTGCCCGGCGTTTTCCGGCGACAGACGCCCCTTTTCGTCCATCGCACACAGGGCGGAAAGCTCCTGCCAGATGCTGTGTGCCAGCTTTTCGCAGCCGCGCAGAAAAATGGCCTGTTCCTCATGCCCGCGCCCGCGGGGTACACGCTGCTTTTCGAAAATGGTCAGCTCGCCTGCAATGCGGTCGAGCTGGCTTTTCAGCGGCGACAGGTCGGGATACCGCCCGTACAGCACGCGTTCGCTGACATAGGCCGGCACCGACTGCTGGAACTGTTGCAGCAGTCCGGTGATCCGTCGGCGGTTGTTATAGGGCTTGATCGCAACGTTGATCACCAGCGCTGTGGCAAGGCCGATGGTGGTGTCAAGCAGGCGGTTAAAGCCGTATTCGAACGCATCGCCGGCCGGTGACAGGCAGATGGAAACGAACACAATGCAGGACAGTGGCACGGCAAATTGCAGATGCAGCCGCACGCACAACAAAATCAGTGCGATCAGCCCCAGCCCGATCCCCACATATCGGAAATTTGCAAACAGGCTGACGAACAGCGCGCCGAATCCCGCGCCCAGCAGGATACCGGTCAGCTGCGTGCGGCAGGACTCAAAAGCGTCGCCCACGGTGCGGCTCATCGCGCTGATGGCGCCGATGGCGGCAAAGATCAGCGAGGTCGAGCCGCGCAGGTCGGCAAACAGCAGTGCCAGCGCAACCGCAAGGCCGGTTTTGACCGTCCGCAGCCCAATATGGGGGATAAGACGCGCCAAGGTTTCCTCTCCTCCGGAATAAAATAATGAAGTTATTGTATCACAAAACGGGGTTTTTCACAAGATATTTGCAGGGAAAAGGCGGATATGCTATAATCATTTTAACAGCCTATCAGAACGGAGAGGGGAGTTTCCATGAAAACATACCGGTTTGGCGTGCTGGGTGCAGGTAATATGGGCATGGCGATTGCTGAAGGTGCGGTCCGTGCAGGCCTGATGACGCGCGACCAAGTGCTGCTGTTCAACCGCAGCGAGGACAAGCGCGCAGCGAACCGTGCCCGCGGCTACGCCGTCACGGGGGACTATACCGAGGTCTATACCGCGTGTGCAACCGTGCTGCTTGCGGTCAAGCCGCAGAATTTTGATGAGATTTTGCCGGTTCTGGGTGCATGTGCCTGTGAGGAAAAGCCGCTGGTGGTCTCGATTGCGGCGGGTGTGACCTTTGCCAAGATCGAGCAGGCGCTCGGCGCGGACACGCCGGTTATCCGCGTGATGCCCAATACGCCGCTGATGCTGGGCGAGGGCGCGACCGAACTGGTCAAAAATGCGGCGGCGACCGACGCGCAGCTGGCGGAGCTGTGTGCGCTGTTCGATACCATGGGTGTGACGGTTGTGTTTGACCGCGAGGACTTGCTCAACGAGGTCATCCCGTATGCAGGGTCGGCGCCGGCCTATATCTACGCTTTCGCGGATGCGATGGTCAAAAGCGCCTACCAGCACGGCATTGCCAGCGAGGAT
The DNA here is from genome assembly GCA_944376955.1 of uncultured Agathobaculum sp. Classification (GTDB taxonomy): domain Bacteria; phylum Bacillota; class Clostridia; order Oscillospirales; family Butyricicoccaceae; genus Agathobaculum. Next base: position 3,487 of record CALWEB010000198.1, read on the forward strand.
GCGCTCAAATTGTTCTGCCAGACCATGATCGGTTCGGCAAAAATGCTGCTCGAAGGCGGCAAAACCCCCGAAGAACTGATCCGCGCGGTCTGTTCGCCGGGCGGCACGACGATCGAGGCCATGCGGGTGCTGGAAGCGCGCGGCCTTGCCGATATGCTGGCGCAGGCCAACGACAAATGTATTGCGCGTGCCTACGAACTGGGCAAATAACCGGATACCGCCATTGACTTTGCCGCAAGGGTATGATAAAGTTAAATAAATATTCCGCATCACTTTGA
>CALWEB010000199.1 GCA_944376955.1 uncultured Agathobaculum sp.
TGTTGACTTTATCATCGACATCGGCGGTCAGGACATCAAGTGTTTCAAAATCCGCAACAAGTGCATCGACAATATTTCGCTCAACGAGGCCTGCTCGTCGGGCTGCGGCTCGTTCATTGAGACGTTCGCCCGCTCGATGGGCTACTCGATCGAGGAATTCTGCAAGCTCGGCTTGTTTGCCAAGCACCCGATCGACCTCGGTTCACGCTGTACGGTGTTTATGAACTCGTCGGTCAAGCAGGCGCAGAAGGACGGCGCAGGCATCGACGCGATCTCGGCCGGTCTGTCGGTCTCGGTCGTCAAGAACGCGCTGTATAAGGTCATCCGCGCACACTCGCCGGACGACCTCGGCCAGCACATCGTCGTGCAGGGCGGCACATTCTTAAACGACGCCATCCTGCGCTCGTTTGAGCAGGAAATCGGCCGCGATGTGACCCGCCCGGCTATCTCAGGCCTGATGGGCGCCTATGGCGCGGCGCTGCACGCCAAGGACAACCGCCCGGAGAAAACTTCGCTCATCGGCCCGGATGTTCTCGCCGGTTTCGCACACACCGTGCGCTCAGCACGCTGCGGCCTGTGCGAAAACCACTGCAACCTGACCATCAATGACTTTGGCGGTGGCCGCCGCTTCATCTCGGGCAACCGCTGCGAGCGCCCGCTCGGTGGTATTAAGAAAGCCGACCTGCCCAACCTCTATAAGTGGAAGCTGGATAAGCTCCGCAGCTACGGCGAACCGTCCGGCAACCCCGCGCCGCTTGCTACAATCGGCCTGCCGTTCGGCCTGAATTACTACGAACTGCTGCCGTTCTGGACGACTTTCCTGCGCTCGCTTGGCTTTGAGACCGTCCTGAGCGACGTATCCACCCGCGATATGTATATGCAGGGACAGCACTCCATCCCGTCGGACACAGTGTGCTATCCGGCAAAGCTGATGCACGGCCACATCGAAAACCTGCTTGAAAAAGGCGTGGACGCGATCTTCTATCCGTGCATGACCTACAATCTGGACGAAGGCCGCGCAACCAACTGTTATAACTGCCCGGTCGTCGCCTATTACCCCGAGCTGCTCAAGGCCAATGTTGCAGCGCTGGCGGATTTCGACTTTATGATGCCGTATTTTGAACTGGCCGACCCCAAGCGGTTTGCCCAACACGCGGCGAAATACTTCTGCGGCAAATACCCGCAGATCAAGAAAAAGCAGGTCGAAGCCGCTGCGAAAGCCGCCTATCAGGAGTTGTACGACTACTACGCACAGGTGCGTGACGAAGGCCAGAAGGCCATCGCATACGCCGACACGCACGGGCTGGATATTGCGGTGATTGCAGGCCGCCCGTACCACGTTGACCCTGAGATCAACCACGGCATCGACCAGCTGATCGCCTCGTTCGGGCTGGTGATTGTATCCGAGGACGCGGTCTGGCAGCTGACCGAAGCGCCGCAGGTGCATGTACTCAACCAGTGGACCTACCACTCGCGCATGTATGGCGCGGCAAAATACGTCACCAAAAAGGAAAACGCGCAGCTGATCCAGCTGGTGTCCTTTGGCTGCGGCATCGACGCGATCACCACCGACGAAATGCGCGCCATTTGCGAAAATGGCGGCAAACTCTATACACAGCTTAAAATTGACGAAATCAGCAACTTGGGCGCGGCCAAAATCCGCATCCGCAGTATGTTGGCCGCCGTAGAGGAGGGCAGAAAACTTGCAAAACAACAACACACCGACTAATACCTATCGGTACGCGCAGTTCACCGAGGAGATGCGCAAAGACTACACCATTTTGGTCCCCAATATGCTGCCCGTGCAGCTTGGCCTGATGTGCCGTCTGATGAAGAACTTTGGCTACAACATGGAGCTTTTGCACACCGAAGGCCCGAACATCGTCGAACAGGGTCTGCGCAACGTCCATAACGATACCTGTTATCCCGCGTTGCTGGTCATCGGCCAGCTGATGGACGCAATCGAGTCCGGCAAGTACGACGTGCATAAGATTGCGCTCATCCTGCCGCAGACCGGCGGCGGCTGCCGCGCGTCCAACTACATCCATCTGATGCGCAAGGCGCTGGAAAAGAACGGCTACGGGTTCATCCCCGTCATTTCGCTCAACTTCGCCGGGCTGGAGGAAAACGTCAACCCCGGCTTTAAGCTCACCAAAACCATGCTGATCCAGATCGCTTACGCGCTGTTGGTCGGGGATTTGATCATGATGGTGGCCAACCAGTGCCGCCCGTATGAAATCGTCCCCGGCTCGACCGAGAAGGCCATCGACATCTGCATGAACGCGGTCACCGCCCGCTTTACCGGCGACCGCATGGTGCGTTACGGCGAGGTCAAGCACCTTTATCAGTATGTGCTGACCGTGTTCGGCAAGCTGCGTCTGGACAAGACGCAGAAAAAGAAGATGGTTGGCATCGTGGGCGAGATTTATGTCAAGTTCTCCCCGCTCGGCAACAACCGTCTGGAGGAGTTCCTGCTCTCCGAAGGCTGTGAGCCGGTGCTGCCGGGTCTTACCGACTTCTGCCTGTACTCGATCTACAATTCGGTCATCGACCACGATCTGTACGGCCGTTCGGCCAAGCGCGCCGCCATTTATAAATTTGTCTACCAGTTCCTGCTGGGCAAGCAGGCCGATATCATCAAGATCATGAAAAAGGACGGCAAGTTCCGTCCGCCGATGGCCTTTGACGAAGTGCGCAAAAAGTCGCACGCCATCATCGGTGAGGGTGTCAAGATGGGCGAGGGCTGGCTGCTGCCCGCCGAAATGGTCGAGCTGATCAACGAAGGCGTGACCAACATCGTCTGCACCCAGCCGTTCGGCTGCCTGCCCAACCACATCGCAGGCAAGGGTATGATCCGCAAGATCCGCGAAGTTTACCCACAGGCGAATATTGTCGCGGTCGATTATGACCCCGGCGCTTCCAAGATCAATCAGGAAAACCGTATCAAATTGATGCTGTCGAGCGCAGAATAAACCAAAAGCCGGAACCGTCGGGTTCCGGCTTTTTCGTTGCGGCGCACGCGTGGTTTCCTTGCGGCATAGGATGCAATGACCGTCTTCCCCACGGGAAGTGCGGCCGAAATCTTTCAAACTGGGAATGATTGCATGGATCACGAAACCTTTTCCCCGCTGTCCAGCCTGCCCGAAGGCACACGGGCGCGCGTGCGCGCCCTACACCTGTCCGGTGGGATGCGCCGACGCCTGCAGGATCTGGGGCTGGTGGCGGGCACGCGGGTGTGCTGCATCCAGCGCGCCGCTGCGGGCGACCCCACGGCTTACCGTATCCGCGGCGCGGTCATCGCGCTGCGCAATGCCGACGCGGCGCAGATCGAAATCGGGGTGGAGCGCTGATGGGGGCGGAACCGACCCCGGTCGTGGCGCTGGCAGGCAACCCCAATGTCGGCAAATCCACCGTTTTTAACGCGTTGACCGGCGCGCGCCAGCACACCGGCAACTGGAGCGGCAAAACCGTGTCAGGCGCACGCGGCACGATGGACTGTGATGGCCGCACGATGACGCTGGTCGATCTGCCGGGCACCTATTCGCTGCGCCCCCGCTCATCAGAAGAGCGTATCGCGCGGGATTTCCTCGCCGCAGGCGAAGCCGACGCCGCCATTCTGGTTGTAGATGCAACCTGTCTGGAACGCAACCTCATCCTGATTTTGCAGGTGCTGGAAGTCATGCCCAACGTTGTTGTGTGCCTGAACCTGATGGACGAGGCGCGTAAAAAGCGCATCCGCATCGACGTGAGCGCACTCGAACAGGAACTGGGCGTACCGGTTGTGCCGTGCGCCGCGCGGCGCGGGCGCGGCCTGCCTGAACTGATGCAGGCGGTCTGCCGCGTGCTAGACGGCGAAACGATCCCCCACCCGACCGCGATCCGCTACCCTGCAGAAATCGAGGATGCGGTGCGTGCGTCCGGTCTTGCGCGCGCGCAGGCACTAGCTGCGCTCTCCCAGCAGCCCCCGGACGGCATGGATGCCCAGCAGCTGGACGATCGATTCACCGCGGCGGCCGCGCTGCGTGCCGAGGAAATTGCACTAACCTGCGTGCAGGCTCCCGCGGACGCAGACGCACGCGACCGGCGCATTGACCGAGTACTGCTCAGCCGCCGGTTCGGACTGCCGCTCATGCTGCTACTGCTTGCGGCAGTGTTTTACATCACCCTGTTCGGCGCCAACGTCCCGAGCGAATGGCTGGGCGCACACCTGCTCGGCCTGAGCGCACCGTTTGCCGCCGCCCTTTCTGCACTTGGCCTGCCGCCGTTTGTCGTTTCGCTGCTGGTTGATGGACTGTGGCGTGTGCTGGCGACGGTGGTCTCGGTCATGCTGCCACCCATGGCCATCTTTTTTCCACTGTTTACACTGCTCGAGGATGCGGGCTATCTACCACGCGTCGCCTTCCAGCTCGACCACGCCTTTCGACGGGCGCACGCCTGCGGCAAACAAAGCCTATCCATGTGCTTGGGTCAAAAATGGATGCGAAAATCGGCAAATTTCCATTTTCGTTAAAGGTAGTTAAAATGTAAGCTAAGCTTTGGCAAGAGCGGTTGAGATGGATATTTTGCGGTGCTATACTCGCTTTTGGACACAGGGAAAATCAATTCACACCCTGCTACTACATGCAAAAAGGGAGTAATCACGAATGCAGACAAAAAGAGTATTGGCAGGCATCCTGACCAGCACATTGCTGCTCAGCGCCTACCCGTTCGCTTCCGCAGCGGACTATAACGATTCGAGCGTCACCGGTGCTGCGGGCTGGCAGGCATGGACTGAAGCGTGGAACACCATTGCCACCGACTACACGCAGGTTTCCATGACACCCGGCGCGGACGAGACCCAGCTGAACTTCGCCTGGTACAGCAAGGACGAGACCGGCAAGACCGCAACGCCGGTTGTCCACTTCGGCACGAACAAGAATAACCTTGCCAAGTTCACCGGCACCTCTGCCGCCGTGGACACCAGCCTGACCGACGACACGGCCTATTCCTACAACCATGTTACCGTGACCGGCCTGAAGGCCAACACCACCTATTATTACACGGTGGAGAAAAACGGCGTACAGACCGAAGCCAAGACCTACCAGACCGGCGACTTTGAAAGCGCACAAATCCTGTACGTCGGTGACCCGCAGATCGGCGCTTCCAAGGGTCAGACGCAAAACGGAGAAGAACTGACCGCGGACAGTGGCGCTGCCAACACCGCCGCGCGTAACGATAGCTTTGCATGGGACCGCACGCTGGATATTGCACTCCAGCAAAATCCGGGACTCGACTTTGTGATCTCCGCAGGCGATCAGGTCAACAAGACCGGCAAGCCCAAGGAAGAGGAGTATGCAGGTTATCTTTCCGCCAGCGCGCTGACCAGCCTGCCGGTTGCCACCACGATCGGCAACCATGACTCGCTCAATGCCGACTACCAGTACCACTTCTACAACCCGAACCAGACCGGCTACGGCGAAACCGAAGCGGGCGGCGACTACTACTACTCTTACGGCTCTGGCCTGTTCATCGTGCTCAACACCAACAACTACAACGTAGCCGAGCACGAAAAGACCATCCAGAAAGCCGTGGCCTCCGACCCGGACGCCAAATTCCGTATCGTCACCATCCATCAGGATATCTACGGCTCCGGCCTTGACCACTCAGACACCGACGGCATGATCCTGCGTACCCAGCTGACCCCGATTTTTGATGAGTACGACATCGACGTTGTCCTGCAGGGCCACGACCATACCTACAGCCGCACCAAGCTGCTCTACGGCGACGGCCAGACCCACGGCACTTACGAATTCCGCCTCAACGAGGACGGCTCGGACTACGACTGGGACAATGCGTACAACACCCAGACCGATGAGCAGATCCCGCTCTACCCCGAGGAGGAAGCCGGTCAGGCTAAGCACGACGCGTTCCAAGCCGATAACGAATGCTACACCATCGAGGAT
>CALWEB010000200.1 GCA_944376955.1 uncultured Agathobaculum sp.
TATGACGGTCCGGCGTGCCTCGAACTGTTCCGCCCCGAATACTGGGATATGGATGCCGAAGAAGTCATCAAAATGGGTGCAGAGTGCTGCGCGCCCTTCCTGAAATAACAACATGATAAAGGAGAGAATATCACATGATGAACAAAGTAAAAGTGGGTGTATTGGGGGCCGGTCGCATCGGTCGTCTGCACATTACCAACCTGGTGCAGTCGGTACCGGCTGCCGAAGTGGTGGCCATTGCCGATCCTTTCCTCAACGAGGAAACCCAGGCATTTGCAAACAATTTGGGAATTGCCCAGTGCTCCAAAGACCCGCAGGATATTTTTGCAAACCCCGATATCGATGCCGTTTTTGTCTGCACTTCGACCGAAGCGCATGCTGAGATGATTCAGCGGGCTGCCGAGGCGGGCAAGCATGTATTTTGTGAGAAGCCCATCCATACCGATTTGGAGCAGATTCGGAAGGCCATTGCAGCGACCGAAAAAGCTGGGGTAAAACTGCAGGTAGGCTTTGTACGTCGTTTTGACCACAACCATAAAAAGGTGCACGATGTCGTAGCTTCAGGCAAGCTGGGCCGTCCGCATCTGGTCAAGGTATGTTCCCGCGATCCCGAACATCAGCCGATGTCCTATATCGCAACCTCGGGCGGTATTTTTATGGATATGACCATTCATGATTTTGATATGGTACGGTATCTGTCCGGTTCGGAGGTCACCGAAGTATGCGCTTATGGCGCCGCACTTTCGGGGGAAGGATATGACCAGTATAACGATGTCGATACTGCGATCATTATGATGAAATTTGAAAATGGTGCGCTGGGCGTGATCGATAACAGCCGTGCGTCCCATTATGGCTATGATCAGCGCACCGAAGTACATTGCGACAAGGGCTGCGTTCAGGTGACCAATGACTTGGATGACCAGGCGATGATCTCCACGCATGAGACCGTGGAAATCGCCAAGCCGACCTGGTTCTTTTTGGAGCGTTACAACAATGCGTTTATCCAGGAAGCGAAGGATTTCATGGATGCCATCATAAACGATACCGAACCGCTGGTTGGCGCCAAGGATGGCGTGATGCCGGTTGCCATTGCAATGGCAGCAGCAAAATCGTTCCAGGAAGGCCGTCCGGTCAAGCTGAGTGAGATTCTGTAAAATAGCTTCATCTTTCTCCTAACTCTCTCGTGCAGGATGTTGTCATTGGCAGGAACAAATCGGTGAGAGTTGTTTGATCCTGCACGAAACAGTCCCCGCAGCCATCGGCTGCGGGGACTGTTTTCGGATTACAACACAATCGGCGATTTGTGTCGTTCCTTTTGCCTCCTTTCTCCAATATAATAAAGACATCCAATAAAGGAGGCAAAAGTATGAATACAGATAAGATTTACGCAGAACACCTTGCCAACGAGTATGCACCAAAGGACGATTCCAAAGTGATTGCCCTTCGCAAGTTGGATGCCAGAGCAAAATTACCCGCAACCATCTTCACCTATACGTTTGGTATCCTTTCTGCACTCATCACAGGGGTCGGAATGTGTATGTCGATGGATGTGATTGGAAACAGCAGTATCACGATCTTCATTTTGGGCGTTGTAATCGGGATGATTGGTTTGATTGGGATGGGTGTCAACTACCCGATTTACAAAAAAATATTAGCTCACGGCAAACAAAAATATGCTTTTGAAATCATGCAATTAGCCAAGGAAATCAGCGGCCAATAAATTCGTGGAAAAGCAAAAATGGGTGCGGCTGAGTTTGCCATGGTCATGGTTTCCGTTCTTGTTATGTATATCCGTTCGGCACAATCAAAGGTAGGTGATGGAAGCTGATGAAAAAAAGCAAATATTTTAATACGGCGGTTCGCATGGATCAGGCCTTTCTGGAACTTCTGGAAAAAAAGGATATGGAATATATCACAGTAAAGGAACTTTGCAAAACAGCTGGGGTCAATCGCTCCACCTTCTATCTGCACTATGAAACCATTGGTGATTTGCTGGCGGAAAGTGTACAATACATGAACACAAAATTTGTGGAACATATGAAGCTGCATGCGGAAAGCTTTGTTTCAAAAATCCGGGAATGCCCTCTGGATGAATTATATCTGGTGACGCCTACCTACCTGATGCCTTATCTGGAATATATCGAACAGAATAAGCGCTTGTTTCGTACGGCGTTAAAAAATGCTGGTTCCCTTCGGCTGGAGGGAACTTACAGACGAATGATGAGCCATGTATTTCTCCCCATTCTGGAACGGTTTCAAGTCCCGGAGGCGGATCGAAAATATATGGTGACATTTTATGTGAACGGACTGATGGCAATTGTATCCGAGTGGTTGACAAACGATTGCCAAGATTCCATTGAACATGTCTGCGCTATCATGGAACAATGTGTCATGCGCGGACGTAAAAAGCAGGAGGAAACAAGTTGAAAGCAGGAATTTATTTCGGCAAAGAGAATGTAGAAATTAGAGAATTGGATTTACCCGAAGTAGGGGATGACGATGTACTGGTGCAGAATATCTATTCCAGCA
>CALWEB010000201.1 GCA_944376955.1 uncultured Agathobaculum sp.
ACAGAGCCTCGCCCTCGATATCCTCCGCAATAATCAGCAGCTTCTTGCCGGACTTGACAACCTGCTCGAGGATCGGCAGCAGCTCCTGAATGTTGGACAGCTTCTTATCGGTGATCAGCACGAGCGCGTCATCCAGATTGGCTTCCATCTTCTCGGTATCGGTGCACATATAAGGCGTGACATAGCCACGGTCGAACTGCATACCTTCGACGACCTCAGAATAGGTCTCAGCCGTCTTGGACTCTTCAACCGTAATAACGCCATCGGTGGAAACCTTCTCCATCGCCTCTGCGATCAGCTTGCCGATCTCTTCATCACCAGAAGAAATGGCGCCGACACGCGCGATGTCGTTCGTGCCGTCAACCGTCTTAGAATTCTTGGCAATCGCTTCCACTGCAGCATTGACTGCCTTGGAAATACCGCGGCGCATCACCATCGGGTTTGCACCAGCAGCAACGTTCTTCAGACCCTCACGCACAAACGCCTGCGCCAGAACCGTTGCCGTCGTCGTGCCGTCACCAGCAACATCATTGGTCTTGGTTGCAACTTCCTTAACCAGCTGTGCGCCCATGTTCTCATACGGATCGTCCAGCTCGATCTCCTTTGCAATCGTAACACCATCGTTGGTGATCAGCGGTGCACCATACTTCTTGTCGAGTACAACGTTGCGGCCCTTCGGACCGATCGTTACCTTAACGGTGTCGGCGAGCTGATCAATGCCGCGCTGCAAAGCCTTGCGCGCATCTTCGCCGTAAATAAGCTGCTTAGCCATGATATATTACCTCCTGAAATACTGGTTCTTACTCAACGATTGCAAGGATATCGCTCTGGCGAACGATGATATACTTTTCGCCGTCCAGCTTTACCTCTGTGCCGGTGTACTTACCGGTGATGACCTTCTGGCCCTTCTGGACCTCCATCTTAATTTCCTTGCCGTCTACCACGCCACCCGGGCCGACCTCAATAATCTCAACAACCTGCGGTTTTTCCTGCGCAGACGCAGTAAGGATGATGCCGCTGGCCGTGGTTTCCTCTGCCTCGACCATCTTAATCACAACGCGATCGCAAAGGGGTTTGAGTTTCATAACGGATGCCTCCTATGAAAAATAAAATTAACGAAATCAATGGTTTAGCACTCGATAATCCAGAGTGCTAACTCGAGTATTATATTACATCAAGTCTTACCATTTATCAAGAGGTTTTTTGGAAAACAGGACAAAAATTTTATGAATTTTTTGTGAATTCAGCGTAGCATCCGTTCCGGAATTAGCAGATCAATGTTTTGAGTGTTTAAAATACATATGCAGTTCACATTTGATCATACCGTTATACAGTTTTCGGCGTTTATCCGCCTTTCGCCCGAAGCAACGTTCAAACAATGGGTCGGAACTGAGGAGATATTGCTTCATCGGAGAAGTCCCGATGGCTGCGCCCAATTTCCGGTACAATTCCTCTGCCGCCTGTAAATCCAACAGGCGCTCACCATATGGTGGATTGGCAATGAGAACACCACTTCCGGCATACTCCCGGGATAGCGCATCGGCCTGTTCAAAAAACACGGTGTTGGCCACACCGGCTTTGCGTGCGTTTTCGATTGACAACTGTACACAAGCCGGATCAATATCACTGCCGATAATGTCAAAACGCGCGCTGCCATCTGCCATTTCAAGGGCATCCTCCCGCGCCTGCCGCCAGATGGAAACATCCAGACAAGGCCACTTTTCCGCGTCAAACGAACGCATCAGTCCAGGAGCGCGCCGCTGTGCGATCATCGCGGCCTCAATCGCAATCGTGCCGGAGCCACAAAACGGATCGAGAAACGACTCCCTCCCCCGCCAGCGCGCCAGCTTCACCAGTGCCGCCGCCAGCGTTTCCCGGAGTGGTGCCGCGTTGCTGTTGGCGCGGTAACCACGCTTGTGCAGCCCAGCCCCCGAAGTGTCCAGATACAATTCTGCCGTGTCCTGCATGATGGAAAACTGGATCTGAAATTTTGCTCCACTTTCCTCAAACCAATTTTGATGATATTGTGCTCCCAACCGGGACACCACAGCCTTCTTGATAATCTTCTGACAATCTGGGACCGAGTGCAGCGCAGAATTCAGGCTGTGTCCCTTTACCGGGAATGCACCATCCCTGGGGATGAATTGCTCCCACGGCAAGCTGCGCACGCCTTCAAACAGTTGATCAAAAGTTTTGGCAGGGAACATCCCCAGACGGATCAGCACCCGCTCTGCACAACGCAGATGCAGATTGGCCCATGCCATTGTATTTTCATCGCCTGCAAACAGTACACGCCCATTTTCCGCATGTACCTCGGTAAGCTTCCCGCCGAAACGCAATTCATCCGCCACAATCCCCTCCAAGCCGAACAACGTCGGACAGCACAGGGTCAATTCCATATCCGCACTCCCCTTTTCTCCTGCAAAAAGGCCCCTGCCGATATCGCGGGCAGGAGCCGTCATGATGTGTGTTTATCTTATCTGTTTCTTATCCGTTTGTCAAGCAGTTTACCACATATGAATCCTTGGCAGCGCGGTTCGCTCCATCCGATTGGACAAATACCGCCACAACCGAATCCCCATTAGGCGCAGCACCAGCATATACAGGATGCCTGCCCCCACTACCGTACACATAAGCGCAGTCAGATCTGCAACACAAACCTGTGAAAACAGTTTGGAGAAAATGCGCGTCCAGAAAAATAAGGTTGCACCACAAATGATTGGAACACCAAACCGCCGCATCGGCTGCATCCGAAACTGAACGTTCCGATGAAGGATCCACATATTCAGCAGGAATGCAGCTACCCCGGTCAGCAACATGGCAATCAGATACCCATATATCCCCAGCGACGGACAAGCACACCAGCCATACATCAAAATCACCTGACACAGCTCTGCGCCCACAGAGGTCAACACATTCCAATGCTGCAATCCCAATGCATTCAGCAAGCTGCCGGAAGCCATTTGATAGTAGCACGCTACCGCCACACCACCCAGCAGAGTGACATATGGCACGCTGAGCGGCTGTCCGAAAAATAAAATGCTGAGTCTTGGGGCCAGTGGAATCAAGACCGCGGTGGCCGGCACGGCAATCAACCCAACGGTCGAAATGGCTCTGCCGACCAGTGCCTGCACCCGTTTCTCATTCCCCGTAGCCTGTGCACCCGTCACGGCGGGTAGCAGTGCCGTACATACCGAACTAACCAGCGCGATAGGCAGCAGCAGCAACGGCATTCCCATACCGGACAGCACACCCAGTGCAGAGAGTGCCTGCTCGTAGCTCAGTCCTGCAACCATCAGCCGTTTCGGTAACAGAATCGAGCCAGCAGAACCGATCACGTTCCCCAGCAGCGCGGATGCAGAAACCGGAAGCGCAATCAAAAAGAACTGATGCACCGTTTCGCGCTCCAACGGTGTGCGCTTGCCCCCGTGTACCATCCCATTTCGGAATAATAGACTTAAAAATGCAGCACTGAACACTTCGCTGATCACCATACCAGCAAAAATCAACATGGCAATAACCCCATAGTCATTGCCTTGGTATTGGTACAGCAAAAACCAAACCGCTGCGATACGGATCAGCTGTTCGCACACCTCAGAGGTCGCCGCATATTGCATCCGCTCCAAACCGATGAAGAGTGATTTAAAGATGTTTTCAATTCCAGTCAATGCGAGGCACAGCAACATAAACGGAAATGCCCGGGCACAGCGGCCATCCCCAAGGATATCGGCCGCCATCCACTGTCCTCCCAGCAGCAGAAGCGCCCCACACAGTAGACATGCAGAAAAGAACACGCGAAATGCCAATCGCAGAATCATACTGATTTTGCGTCGTTCCCCCCGTGCTTCGCTTGCCGCACTCAACCGGGAACACGCCATAGTAACACCGGACAAACACCCGGCATGACAAACCAGATAAACGGAATTGACTAAGCGGTACACACCCAGCCCCTCCGCGCCTGCATAATGGCTAAGCAGCACACGATATAAAAATCCCAGTATTTGCAGCACAATATTGCCGCACGCAAGGACCCCGGCTGCATATAAAATGGTTTTTTTTTGAATTCGCACGGCAAAACCCCATTTCACAACAAGGTATGCCGTAGAAATCCGAAATATGAATACAAGCCGAGTTCTCCACAGAACCCGGCTTGTACCTGTTAAATTCGTTTACTCATTTTGTCACTATATTCTGCGCGAAACGCTGCAAACGTCCCATTATCCAGCGCATCGCGGATTTCCTGCATCAGATGGTTGTAGAACCACAGGTTGTGCATGACCAGCAACCGCTGGGACAACATTTCCCCGCTCTTGAGCAGATGACGCAGGTAAGCGCGAGAAAACCGGCGGCAGGTCGGACACTGGCAGCCTTCTTCAATCGGCCGGTCGTCTGTTTGATATTTGGCGTTCATAATATTGAGAATGCCGTTGTGCGTAAACAAATGTCCATGCCGCGCGTTCCGCGTCGGCATGACGCAATCAAAAAAGTCAACGCCTCGTGCCACGCCTTCAATGATGTTGGAAGGCGTGCCAACCCCCATCAGATAGCGCGGTTTATTGGCCGGCGCATGGGGTAAAACCACGTCAAGGATATGGTACATCACTTCCGTGCTTTCCCCTACTGCCAGCCCGCCAATGGTATAACCGGGCAAATCCAGCTCAGCAATCTGCTGCATATGCTCGATACGCAGATCATCATATGTGCCACCCTGATTGATGCCGAACAGCATTTGATGCGGGTTGACTGTATCCGGCAGACTGTTCAGCCGGTCAAGCTCGGTTTTGCAGCGTTTCAACCAACGCGTCGTGCGGTCGATCGAGTCCTTAACATATTCCCGCGGCGCCGGATTTTCAATACATTCATCAAACGCCATTGCAATATCCGAACCCAGGTTGGATTGGATGTGCATACTTTCTTCCGGCCCCATAAAAATCTTTCGGCCATCCACATGGGAATGGAAGGTTACACCCTCCTCTTTGATCTTGCGCAAGGTTGCCAGCGAAAACACCTGAAAGCCACCGGAATCGGTCAGCATCGGCCCATCCCACCGCATGAAACGGTGCAGTCCACCCATCTGCTTGACAATCTGGTCGCCCGGACGAACATGCAGATGATAGGTATTGGACAATTCGATCTGGCATCCAAGTTCCTTCAAATCAAATGCATCCACCGCGCCTTTGATGGCACCGGCTGTGCCGACATTCTGGAATACCGGCGTCTGCACTGTGCCGTGTGCGGTACAGAATACACCCCTTCTGGCATTTCCTTCGGTTTTTAATAGCTGAAATGTTCCGATTTGCATAATTCCCTCTTTTTTTGAACGGCAGCGCCGCCTGTGTTTTGATTGATCCCGTCAAAATAGCAGCATGGAGTCCCCAAACGAGAAAAAACGGTACTCCTGTGCGATTGCCTGCTGGTATGCGTCCATTACCATCTCCCGCGTTGCAAACGCCGAAATCAGCATCATTAGTGTGCTTTCCGGCAAATGGAAGTTGGTCACCAGATGATCGACCGCCTTGAAATGATAGCCCGGATAAATAAAGATATCCGTCCAGCCGGACTGCGCGCGCACCGCTCCCGCGTCATCGGCGATCGTTTCCAGCGTGCGGCAGGCCGTTGTGCCAACCGCCCAGATTTTCCCACCGCTTGCACGTGTGCTGTTGATCTGTTCTGCGGTTTCCTCATCCATGATATAGTATTCCGAGTGCATCACATGATCCGTAATCTCGTCTTCCTTCACCGGGCGGAACGTTCCAAGACCAACATGCAGCGTCACAAATGCGAGTTTTACACCTTTCGCGCGCAGCTTGTCCAGCAATTCCGGCGTAAAATGCAGTCCTGCCGTTGGTGCCGCGGCGGAACCCGGCGTCTTAGAATAGACCGTCTGATATCGTTCGGGGTCTTCCAGCTTTTCCTTGATATAAGGCGGCAAAGGCATGGTGCCAAGCCGGTCCAGGATCTCCAGAAAAATACCATCGTAATGGAAGCGGATCAGGCGGTTTCCATCCGGCTGTACCGCCTCCACCGTGGCGGTCAGCAGACCATCGCCAAACACAAGTTCCACTCCCTCCCGCGTCTTCCGTCCCGGACGGGTCAGGCACTCCCACAAACCATCCCCCTTGTCAGTGAGCAGCAGCACCTCAATCGGGGTAGTTTTGCCCACCGCATGACCCATCAAACGCGCCGGAATCACACGGGAGTTGTTGAACACCATACAGTCCCCCGGCTGCACATACTCCGGCAAATCCCGGAAGTGGCGGTGCGTGACCGTACCATCCGCACGATCCAGCACCAGCAGACGCGATGCGTCCCGCTGTTCCAGCGGATGCTGTGCGATCAGGCGCTCCGGCAGGTCAAAATAAAAATCGCTTTTTTTCATTGCAAAAGCATGGGCGCTCACGCGGAGCGCCCATGCAAAACGCCTCCTTTACGGTAGGTTGAATTAGCCGGCAATAGAAATACCGGTATAGTAGAATTTCAGGATTTCTTCATAGCTAAAGCCCTGATTCGCCATCGCATATGCGCCCCATTGGCTCATACCCACGCTGTGCCCCCAGCCGGAGCCGGTGAAAGTATAGCTGGTAGGAATGGTTCCGGAAGGTGTAGTTTCCGAAGACGTATTGGAGTTCGATGTAGTATTATCTGCATCAGGTTCAGTTTCAAATCCAGCCTTGGAATCGATCAAGACCGTTCTGGTGTCCGCATCATAGCCCACGTAGAAATCCAGTGCTTTGCCCAGTTCCTGCAACATATAGTAGTTGTTTCGGTTGATACAATATCCGGTCAAGGAGATCGATTTTCCGTCCAACTGAATGGGGTCATCCGAGGGGATACAGCTGGTAATCTGCGCAGAGGTCGAATCTGTCATCTCTCCACCAATCACCTGATAGGCTTTGCTGTTTTCCAGCAGAACACATTCATTCTCTTCATCCCATGTGACATTGAACTGGCTGTCAGTCCCGCTCAGTATGTAAGCGATATCGCGCAGCTTATAATAATTGTGTCCGTCAATATAATACCCCTGCGGATCGACCGATTGACCATCCACCGTTACATAATGCGTCGATGGATTCATTTTCACACTGGCGCTCAGCGGCAATGCAGCCGCGGTTTTGGTGTTCGGTGTGATTGTGTAGCGGATACTGTTCAAGCCGAAAACAGAACGCACACTTTCACGCTGGATTGTCACTTTCTTGCCGGCTGTATCCGTCACCGTGACCTCATTGACGTTATCCGTATCCGTGCGCTTGGTAACGGCTACGTTTGCCACCGTACCGATAGAATAGCCCGCATTGACAAGTTTCTGCCGCACTTCCTCTGCAGTAAGTGCCACGCTCCAGGAGCTGTCATAGGATTCATACGGATCAACTTTACCCTGCAAATACGGATAGTCCCCGCCCCAGACATTGACCGCATCCTCTGTCGCACCGCCATCGGACGAGAAGAAATAGCCAATCACAGCTTCGCCGTTATACATCAGGTACTTTCCTTTGGTCGCGTCCACTGCAGCATCCGAAGCCGCCGTAGCAAGGTTTGTCCCCAGGTACATCTGGCAGTTGGTCGTATTACACAGATCATAACCAGAACTGGTATGTTTATGCGTCCCCAAGGCAAAAGAGCGTGCGCACACCGCCTGCGCCTTTTGCGCCTCCGCCGGCCAGTCCGCACTGATCTCATACGGCAGAACGCCCTTCACATAGTCTTCCAACCCAACATAGTTTATAACAGTCAGGTTACTGCCCGAAGCACGGCGGTATACAAAATCCCCATGCCATTTATATCCCTTAAACCATGTCAGCGTGCTGTTCGGATGAATTGCCAGATGATCCGCCCCCTGCTCTGACGTATACAACACTTTGCCGGTTGCTGTATCGCTTACCTGAAAAGCGTTGTTCACCAATTGAATGGTCAGCTGCGATGCAGACACTGTCGTGCTGCCTGTAAACGTGGTCCCCTGCATCTGTCCAATCGAATAACCGGTCGCTTCACCGGATACATTTTCCAGCTTAGGGTCTGCAAAGCTGCTCTGACCGCTGACCGTCAGGCCGACCCGCAGCGTAACGTTTGTATCGACTGCTGAAGCCGGCTGCACACACAAGATGCCAAAAGCCATGACCATGCAAAGCAGCATGGAAACAATCCTTTTCATTTTTTCAACTCCTTTTATTTTTTTGCGTTCTATTGACAAATAAATTGCCTTACCTTACAATAAGAACGAAAAGTACATTTTCACAGATAGAGGCGCGGTTTTCATCAGTATCGTCTGGGAGGGTCCGTAAACCCGTTAAGCAGCCGAGAAAGGGTCTTCCGCCGAAGCCGGTTCTTGTTGCGGCAAGGCTGTGCTGGACGTTCCGGAGAATATCCCTGCGTCTGTCATCAGCAGAAATGCCGGTGGAGAGCTATTCTGTTTAGAAAGCCGTGGCCCGTCCACTCTTTCTATTATAGTATAGATCATACCGGTTTTTCAACCGGTATTTTTCTTTGTTTCCCCCTGTGTGGAAAAAAATCAATTTGTTAGTAAATCTTTTGGAAGGATTTGATGAAAATGAATCACTACAAGGTAGGTATTGTTGGTGCAACAGGTATGGTAGGACAGCGTTTTTCTCTGCTTTTGGAAAACCATCCCTGGTTTGAAGTGGTAGCGCTTGCCGCTTCCGCGCGCAACCGCGGTAAAACCTACGCCGAAGCCTGCGAAGGCCGATGGAAGATGGCTGTTCCCATGCCGGAAAAGTACAAGGACATGGTAATGTACGACGCTACGGCCGATGCGGAGGAAATTGCATCCAAAGTGGACTTCATTTTCTGTGCGGTAGATATGAAAAAGGATGAAATCCGTGCATTGGAAGAAAAATATGCCAAGCTGGAATGCCCGGTTTGCTCCAATAACTCTGCAAACCGCATGGCGCCCGACGTGCCGATGATTATTCCTGAGATCAATGCCGATCACGCTAAAATCATCCCGGCGCAGCGCAAGCGTCTGGGCACCAAGCGCGGCTTTATTGCCGTCAAATCCAACTGCTCGATCCAGAGCTATGTGCCGGCGCTGTCCGCACTGCTGGACTTTGAGCCGACCGAAGTTGCCGTCTGCACTTAT
>CALWEB010000202.1 GCA_944376955.1 uncultured Agathobaculum sp.
GCCTGGGCATTCTGCTGCTTTTTATCGCCGACGACGATTTTCATTCCATAACCTATCCGTCGGGCAATGGCCATACCGATCTGACCGGCACCGGTCAAAATCATCACTTCTTGATCCATCTATCAAATTCCATCCTTTCCATTGCTTTTGAGCCATTGAACAACTGCTTTACCGCTTTGGTCAGCAAAGGAGCCGTGGATCGCCAAGCCTTTCTTGACGTCAGCTCCTTTGCAGGTGCGGGCAATATGCCGCTCGGTCCCACTCAGGCCGCTGCCCTCATGGGTACAGAATGGGTAGATGGTTTTGCCCGTCCAGTCGAAAGCTTCCAACAAGGTGTAAACCGCCATCGGCAAATCGCCCCAGTAGTTGGGGTAGTCCAGATAAATTTCATCATAGTCATCCAAGCTATCCGGAAGTGCCACCAACTCCGGCCGGGCCTTTGCCTGCTGATCTGCCTTCGCCTGTCGAATGCAGGTCTGATAGTCGGCGGCATAGGGCACCTTCTGCTGGATTTTAAACCGTTCCGCCCCCGTTGCTTCCGCGATCATACATGCCACCTTTTCTGTGTTACCCACTGTAACGTTGCGGTATTGGCCACCAAAATAATTCTCATCAGCTCGTGAGTAAAACACAACCAGTTTTGCCATTGGAATGTCTCCTTAATTTTCGAATTCTTTTGCTACATCCGCCAGCAGTTTGCGAACCGGATGGTGCTGTGGATCGGTTTATTCATGCCCCATCTCCGCCGCGCCTTGGCAAACTGGCCGCAGAGCACATCGGAGCTACCGCCCTTCCGGGGACTGGCACTGATGATCAAGATTTTCATAACAGGCCCTCCGTTGAACGGCCTACTATCATTATAAAAATCCCTCATTGCACAATCAATTTGAGTTTTTGCACCGTTTGATAAGTTTATCGTATACGAAAAACTGCCCTCGCTGAACGAGAGCAGTCAAAACATCCGGTTGCCTATTCAAATTTACGTTGCAATATGTCGGCAAATTCCTCCACATAATAGCCGGAGTTGTCTTTTTTCCAGAACAGACAATAGTTGCGGGTGATCTGTTCCTCTCCGCAGAAAAGAGGAACGCGACGGATGGAAACGCCAAAGGGCATGGACTGACTGCTGCCCTCCATCGGCAAGAAGCCTTGTCCGCTGATGACCATCATACGGGCCTCCTCCAGATTTTCCGCATAGAGGATTTCGCCCTGTATGCCGATGATTGTCTGGTAAAACTCCTTCTCAATGGCCTGCTGTTCTTTGGAAGCCACCAGAATACAGGGAATATTTTTCAATTCCTGAACCGTGACCGAAGAAAGCGAGGCCACGGGGTTTCGGGCCGCCAACGCAATATACATCCTGCTGGTAGCCAGAATCAGGTTGATGTATTCATCAGAAAAGGCTCTCCGCTGATCATTCAGCACCAGATCTACACTACCGGTGCGCAGCAAAGTGAATAATTCTTCATGGTTACCGTACAAAAGCTGGACGGAAATGCCGGGGTATTTTGCGGAAAACTCCTCCAGTGCCTGATGAACTTCCGGGCTACTGTAACTGCGCAGGAAACCGATCTTTAAAACCGCTGCATCACCACGGGCGATCTTGGCTGCCTCTCTGCATATTTGCTCGTAATCAGCGATCAGTAGCAGGCTTTTTCTGTAAAAGTGCTCCCCCGCGAGGGTCAGCACAAACTTCCGATTGTGCCGCTCTAACAGGGGAAACCCCAATTCCGCTTCCAGTGCCTTGATCTGCTGCGATATCGCCGACTGCGATATGTGGCATTCTTCCGCTGCCTCCGAAAAGCTTTTGTTGCGTACAACAGCTTGAAAATATTTAATCTGCCGCAGCAAAGCCCCACCTCCCCTGAAAATGCGTTTTTATCATTGTTTCAAAACTGGTGTGGTCATGATGTAGTAAACGCCTGTTCCCGTCGCTTTATCCATTTTATTTTGTATCAAACCTCGTCACAACCATATGGATAAGATACGGAACCAAAATAACCGGGATAACCAGATAGGCGATTCCACTATATGCTTTCTGAACCAGGGTCAGCAGGCCAAACTGAGCGATTCCAAAATCAATCACGCAGCACACCATCGCCGCAGCGATCTCCTTTTTTGTGGTATGAAATCCTCTGTCCTCGCCATGGGTCGCATCCGCTTGCGTCTCCCCACAGATCCGCTTTACCATCGCTGCCACCATATTCACCGCCGTGGATACCGCTCCCAGAATGATCAGGATGGAAATGAGCGGCATCATATAGGATGCACCGACTCCGCTTTGTACCATAAACAGCGTCGGCACACTTTGACCGGCCGCATCGGGATTGGTATAGACCGTCATCAGCCCCAGTACAACCATCACCATGATCAGAGAGTTGACCACAAATCCCATCCCCATGCTTTTCACTGCATCGCCCGGGTTGGCAAACGATTTTGCATGTTGCACAAACACCGCAATGTTAGAGAGCTGGAATGTTCCGTACAGAAAAGCCGAAAACAGGGCATCTCCCAATGAAAACTGCGCCATATTCATGCTTTGCACGGCATCCGTAATCGCAGAAAAGTTGGAAATAATATTCGGGAGATACACCACAATCAGCCCGGCAATGATGCAAACGGATAATACCGAAGCCACTTTCCGCACCAGATCTGTTCCAAAAATCGCCACAACAAAAATGAAAATTCCGATCAGGAACGTACATAACAGATATGGGATTCCCGTCAGCGCACTTAACGTGGCGCCTCCTGTGGCAAAGGCAACGGCCGGAGCCACACACATGACACAGAGATACAGCACCTCGAACAGATTGGAAAACACCGGTGCAAACCTGCCGTAAAATGCATTATTGTACGACCGATAATCATAAACCTCATGCTTTCTGGCAAACAGGAGGCCGTAAGCGAAAAACACCATATTGTACAGCATTGCAAGCACCGGCATGATCAGGCACCAAGCGCCATACCTCACAAAATAACTGTAAATCTGCGCTCCGGAGGCAAAACCTCCCCCAAAATGGGTTGTAAACCATACAAAAGATACACCTAGGATTGCAGCACTTGCCTTAGTTTTCTTCATGGTCTTCTTTTCTCACTCTTTCTTTTAACCGATGCATGGCTTCTTCCAGCTTTTCTTTTGTAACACGATATGGATAATGAGCGATATCCGACATCTCCGGAATCCGTTCCATACATTCCTGCCACTGGCTTTCTGTGATTTCGATTTCTTCCAGCGAAACCGGAAGCCCTATCGATCGGTTCAACTCGTAAATCTTTTCAAATTCCTCGTACTGATGATCCACAAGCAGCGCAAGCAGCACGCCAAACCCAACCACCTCGCCGTGCAGGTGTCTTTCCTCAATGACCGGGTAAGACGTCATGGCATAGAATACCGCATGTGCCAGACCGCTGTTGTAATCAGGCGTATAATCCTTGGTCAGGAAAATCGAGGCAATCCCCGTCGTTACCACGATCGCCAGAACCACCTGTTCTACATCGTAGGTGCAGAGTCCTTTTTGATGATCCTCCAATGCCTGTCTGCCGTAATCAATCAACGGATTCCGGCACATCACGCTGACCGCCACGCCAAGAGCCGTAAAATGCTCCAACCGTTCCTCCCGCGAGGAAATCATCGCTTCATAATATTTCGCATAGGTATCGCCGATCCCTGCCCACATATACTGGCTGGGAGCCTTTGCGATAATCTCCGTATCAATAAACGAGTGCATGACCGGACGGACGAAAAAATGAGGTTTCAAAAAGGTGCCGTCTTCGTCATACATAATGGAAACCGATGTGCAGGCCGAACAGTTGGATGCAATCGTCGGAAATGCAAAAACCGGTTTGTCATCTGGAATACACAGGCACTTGACCGTGTCCAGTGCTTTTCCGCCTCCCACGCCGAACACCATATCCGCTTCCTGATATAACGGCATCTGCCGGAGTTTCTCCACTGTGGCATAGGTACAATTTTCTCCGTAAACCTCTTTCCCGATGATTTTCAGGTTGGTCTGCTTGACATATTTCTCAATCTTATCAAAAGCGGCTGCCAGCGCCTTCTTTCCCCCAATGACAAGAACCTTTTTTCCATACGACTCACATACCGGCCCGATTTTATCGTAAATCCGATCCCCAATAGAATAATTGGGAAGATGCACTTCATAATTTTCCAGTTTCATTTGTTATCTCTCCTTTTGTCTAACAATAAAAAAAGCCCCTGTCCCTGCAAACACACATCTTTACAGGGACAAGAGTTTTGATATATCATACTCCTGCGGTACCACCCGGCTTGATACAGGCAACTGTATCCTCTCATGCATACCAACATATGCTTCCTTTGGTAACGGAGTTTGATCTCCGGCTTGCCTACTCCATCTTTCAGCTCGCCCTCAAAAGTCCATTCGCTCCAGCTCCGTCATGCCGCGTTCTCACCATCCGCAGCTCTCTGGGATGCATCACTGAAGTTACTTACACTCTCTCATCGGTTTGCTATCACTTTACCACTCAGAAGCATTTTTGTCAATTCTTTTATTTTCTCTTTTCTTAGCAAAATACCGCTGTCTATTAAGGCTTACCATCGTATAGGCCTTTCCGTAGCACGTCTATTTCTCTCCAAAAGCGTCATAGTGCACACGCAAAAATAATATTCTGTGACCGCACTCTATGGATTTTTCCCCACTTTTCTTTCCGTCTGTGATACAATAGAACACGATAAGCCGCGGTATATCGCAGGAAATTTTCAACCGACGGAGGGGGACAGCCACCTGCACTAAAATAGTGCTGCGGCCGATGCGTTATATGGGATTGGCGGCCTAAGCTGTCCATCCTATTAACAAGACATAAATCGCAAACGTAGGAAAGGAGACACACTATGCAATACGAAATCAAAGGCGGCGTTTTTCCGGTCGTGGTATGCCAGCTGGCCGACGGCGAGAAAATGATTACGGAAAAAGGCTCCATGGTCTGGATGTCACCCAATATGGCAATGGAGACCACAGGCGGCGGTCTGGGCAAAATGTTTTCCAAGGCATTCTCCGGTGAAAGCATGTTCCAGAACATCTACACTGCGCGCGGCGCGGGCATGATTGCCTTCGGTTCGAGCTTTCCCGGCCGCATCCTCACGCTCGATGTGGCGCCGGGCCGCGAATTCATTCTGCAAAAGACCGCGTTCCTCGCGTCCGAGGAGGGTGTGCAGCTGTCCATCCACTTCAACAAAAAGTTTGGGTCCGGCTTGTTCGGCGGCGAGGGCTTCATCATGCAGCGCCTGTCCGGTAACGGCACGGCCTTTGTCGAGGTGGACGGCGAACTGGTGGAATACACGCTTGCGTCCGGCCAGCAGATGATCGTGGACACCGGCAATGTGCTGGGCTTTGAATCCAGTGTCGCCATCGACATCCAGCAGGTCAAGGGCATCAAGAATAAGCTGCTTGGCGGCGAGGGCTTTTTCAACACCGTACTGACCGGCCCGGGCAAGATCTGGCTGCAAACCATGCC
>CALWEB010000203.1 GCA_944376955.1 uncultured Agathobaculum sp.
ACATCATCCCGACATTATCCAAATATGTGCTGTACAGAAAACCACTCTTTGGATACCCATCCACAACCAACTTTGCCTGTAGGTTTGTCACCTCGGACGCCGGTACCTTAATCGAATCGCCTTCTATTTTATAATCCGTTGCACCATACTCATCCAACTTCGCAACAATCGCGGAAGCTTCGTCTGTTGTGAGCCCAGTGACCAACGTTTCATATGGTCGACTATTCAGGATTAGTGCAAGGATCACAGAAACAGCAATAACCACGATCAATGCGACCGCGGTAATCTTAATGTATTTGGATTTCTGCTCTCCAGCATACAAGTCCTTTATCTTTTTCAGACCGCTCTGAAATTTCTCTTTCACTATCTTCTCCGCCTCATCCCAGAGTTTCCCTCATCCTACAGGGTTGCCGTTGCATTATATGCTCATGCGCGAAATTTCACTATAAGCGTCCAGTGCCTTGTTTCTCAGCTCCGCCAAAAGCTGAACCGAAAGCTGCGCCTTGGTGCTTGCAATCGTGCGGACAGCAGGGTTATCCAACTGTCCAGTTGCCATCAGGTATTCCGCCTGATTTTTCTCGGCATCGGTCTGCTTTACGGTATCAATCGCGTTTTGAAACACATCCGCAAACACTGGAAAACCGCTTTGCGAAGAAGCCACATTCTCATTTGTAGCTGTTTTATCCAGAGAAATCGTATCCCATAGTGGCTGTATCGAACCAATTGCCGCCATTATATTATCCTCCTAACTTTACTTACCAATATCCAACGCGCGAGATGCAACCGTTTTCAAAGTATTAAAAGCTGTCACGTTAGCTGAATACGCTTGTGTTGCTGCCATCGCATCCGTAATTTCCTTGACCAGATCCACGTTCGGCATTTCAACGTATCCATCCGCATTTGCATCAGGATGGGTCGGGTCATACTGCAACTTAAAAGGGCTGGTATCCTCCACGATTTGCGTGACACGGACACCGCCCGTTTCTGACAAGTTATTCGTTTCCGCGGGAATACTACCCGCAGCCTGTGCGAGCACCTGACGAAACGTATTTCGCCCTCCATCTGCTTCCATAACAACCATTTTACGCTGATAAGGGCCTTCTCCACCCTCTACGCGCGTGGTATTGATATTGGCAACATTTTCCGACACAACATCCAATCGAAGCTGTTGCGCAGTTAATGCGGAGCCGGTAATGTTCATTGAGCTTAGAAATGCCATAACCTATCTCCCCTTCCCCTTATTGTCCACGGATCGCCGTGCGAATCAATGCCAGATCGGCTGAAATTGCATTCATCACATGCTGCTGCTGCAAAGCGTTTCTAGCCAGCTCAATGCTCTGCTCTGTTGCATCTACGCCGTTCCCATCCATTCGCGCACTTTCATTGTCAGCAACATGAATCGTTGCATTTGTATCTTCCAATGCACTTCTCATGTCGGCAGCGCTGCCGTTCGCAGCCGATTGTAAGCGAGATCGGAATGTTTCCTCAAACGTAACATATTTGGTTTTGTAATTCGGTGTCTCCACATTGGCGAGGTTATCCAGAATCGCCGTCTGCTTCGTCCATAAGAAGTCCATGGAACGCTCCATCATCAAAAGCGCATTGTTTGTTATTGAATTCATTTTTGCCGGACCCCCAGTACCATCAAATGGAACCAATCTAAAGATTTATTTATATTGTACTATAAATAAATGACTTTTTCAATCACTTTCGACTGAATTTTATAGTCGGACTCGTTAAAATGCACAATAAACGCTAATTTGAAGTTTTTTTTCGGTTTTTATGCATTTAACATTTGTTATTCCGATCGATTTAATCATATTATTTTCGTCCCCCAAGCAGATAAAGCAGCTCCTTCGGCAATTTTGTCAAATCCATGCGGGCTGAAAAATTTTTCAATATTCTCTTAATAACATTCTATCCTATGTGGCATTTTATCAAAAAGCCAGATCCGACAAAGTGTCAGATCTGGCTTTTCATAAATCACACATAGGAAGAAGCAAGCTGGATATAACGATATGCCCAATGAGAATATGGCACATCTTTATAAGATATACTGCTGCCACCGGACGTGCGATTCAATACGCGTGTCATCACCGCCGCTACTTCACTGCGCGTAATATAAGCATATGGCCGGAACGTTCCATCCGGGTATCCGTTAATCCAACCATAGGAAGCCGCATAACGAATCGCGTTGTTGCTAGATGTTCCACTGATATCACTAAAGCGTGTTGCAGTGCTGCTTACACTTGGAGAACCCGACAAACGATAAAGCAATTCTGTCAGATCACCACGCGTGATATACTGATCCGGATAGAAATAGGATACCTGATCTGTAATGCCCGCACGCGCAAACGCATTTACCTCCTGCGCACACCACATGCCGACTGGCACATCCCGGTACACGCTGGACGAAGTGTTACTCCCCAAATTCACATTGCACATACGGTACAGCATGACAACCGCTTCCGCACGGGTCATATTATTGGCCGGACGGAAAGTTCCATCGGAATAACCATTCATAAATGCGCTGCGGCTGGATTTATTCAGCTGAATGTTATTGGTTGATTCCACCGAATCTTTGGAGTAATACGTTTTACCGGAGACCGTAACATTTTGGTCAATATCGGTCAGGTAAAGCGTGACAACGCCATTGGCATTACGATTCATCTGATAGGTCTTACTGCCAACGCGAATGGATGTTTTTTCTGCTCCAACTGTGCGGCTATTGCTACCAATCTGGACGGTAATTTCATCAACCTGGTAGTTGGTATCCGGTGTAAAGAAAAACGTAACGTCATCACCGGCATCAATTCTGCTGGAAGAAACGCTCTTGGTAATCTTCATATGGCTCGAAGAACTGATCGTCAACAAAGGTCTGGAAACCGACCCCGATCCGGAAGAAGTGGCAGATAGCTTTACCGGCTCCGTTACGTTGTCTACATACACTACATATTCCCCGTCGCCGTTATCCTCAATCTCGTAGTTCTTTCGGCCGACTCGAATTTCACCATCCGCAGGATCTGCCGACCCTGTGCTGTCGCCCACAGTCAGCGTGATCTTCTGCACGGAATACCGATCCGACGTGGTGCTCACGTAGAATTCTACATCATCCCCGCGTGCTACTGTCTCTCCACAATTGGTATCTATATTGATACGGGAACCTTCTTCCGTTTCGATCGGGATATTATCCTGATCATAATCGGAGTAAAAATATATATCGGTTGTAGCATATACTTCCGGCAGAATGAACCATACCTCGCCCGATTTTTCATGAACCTGAACGCGGTCATTGCCCATCGTTAAAAATGTCTGCCCAGTTGCCCAGCTTGCATAGCTCTTGCCGTAATGTACCGTAAAATCACTGATTATGTATCCGGCACGTGCGTTTACTCGCACCTCGCAGGTATTTCCTTGCAGCACACTGGTTTTTCGACTGCTCGGCTGCTTGAGTGTCAATCCATCATCCACATCCACCGTTACGTCGTACAGAACTGGAACTTCTTCGACAACCGCTTCTACATCCAAATCAGCATAGATGTTGCCGGCGACCGTGCTTTCCCCTTCCGCGTTCCAAGTGACCTGCAAACCATTCCAGTCCGACTTTCCTTCTGTCAGCGTTTCCTTGATCTCATCATATTGAATATTCAATCCACTCAGTTTATATCCATCTTCGGGGACTACACTGAGGGAAACCTTCTTTCCTCTGGAGATCGTTCCATCGACACTGCCGCTGACCTTTGCGTTTCCACTTTCCTCGTGGATACGCGCACGGTATTCTTTAGAGGCACTCTGACACCTGATGGTGGCATCCAATTTGCCAGATATCAAATTTTCTGTAGAAATCGTCAGAGTAAAACTCATAGACTGTTGCGGCCACGCATCCATTTTAATGGATACCCCTTTGGCTTCATCTTCCAAATGACCATTTTCCAATATAATTGTATCCGTTTGGGCATTCAGACCACCCGTCACCTCAAAAGTGACCTTCTCCAGTTGCCGTCCATCGGCTAGCGTAACCTTAAAATCCTGTTTCTGGTTTTGCTCAATAAATGTAGAATCCTCATTAGGGTCTACTGTAAAAGAGGCATTTTTCGCAAAAGTAACAGATATCCCATTCTGCTGTTGTCCATCCTCTGAATCCGCCGCCAACGCTGCGGTAGGGAAAATCATAAGCGCCGATAATGCCAGCGCAACCATTCTATACCAAACCCGCCTCATCTCAGACCACCCGCTCCTTCCTATCAATCCAAACAACTATATATGTACATATCGTCCAGCATCCCACAAACATAAGCCCCTAAATAAACAACTCCCCGTCAGAACCCTGACGGGGAGCTGCAAAAATTTGTTTGATATTAGTCCTGACGGAGCTGGAAGCCGCCGATCAAAGACTTGAGCATCTCCGACTGGCCAGAAAGCTCTTCACTTGCTGCCGCCGACTCCTCCGCTGTCGCAGAGTTGGTCTGCACCACGCTAGAGATCTGGTCTATGCCCTGTGTAATCTGAACAATCGATTCGGTTTCACGCTGAACAGCATCCGAAACTTCGTCCATACCAGATACTGCAACACCTGCTGACTCCATGACTCTGGAAACTGCTTCGCTTACCTTCTGCATCATGCCGACACCGTCATTGACTGCATTAATCGACTTTTCAATCAAATCCTTCGTAGCCTTGGCAGCCTGATCCGACTTATGTGCCAAATTACGAACCTCATCTGCCACAACCGCGAAGCCCTTGCCCGCTGCGCCTGCACGCGCGGCTTCAACAGCTGCATTGAGCGCCAAGATATTGGTCTGGAATGCAATGTTCTCGATGGTAGCAATGATCTTGCTGATTTCCTGAGAGGATTCCGAAATATTGCTCATCGAATCGCTCAGCGTCGCAATATATTCATTGCTGGCGTGGAGTTCTGCACCTGCATTGTCTGCCGCGCTCTTTGCTTGCAGTGCCAACTGGGCAGTACGCTGGCTATCCGCCGAAATATCATTAATGGTTGCCGAAAGTTCCTCAACTGCGCTTGCCTGTTCGGTTGCGCCCTGTGCCAGCGATTGCGCACCAGACGAAACCTGTTCTGCTCCCGCAGATACCTGTGCGGATGCAGTGTTGATCTGGGACATCGTATTGCTCAAATCATGACTGATTTTGTCCATGTAAGTAAACAGCATCTCATAGTCGCCAACATAAAAGCTCTGGCTCTTGGAACGAACATTGAGGTTGCCGCTCGCCATTTCTTCCAGCTGGAATACCATGTCTCCGATTAGATCCTGCAAGTTTTCCACAATCTTTCTGGTTTGATCGGCCAGTCTTCTGGTTTCATCTTTAGTCTTGATCTCCGGCACCGGCGAAGAGAGGTCGCCTTCACTGAGCTGGTGGATGCGTTCAGCACAAAGCTGAATTGGCCTGCCGATGGAGATCGCCAGACGGATGGCAATAAATATGCCAAGCAGAACCA
Organism: uncultured Agathobaculum sp.; assembly: GCA_944376955.1. Lineage (GTDB taxonomy): Bacteria > Bacillota > Clostridia > Oscillospirales > Butyricicoccaceae > Agathobaculum. The sequence continues at coordinate 5,459 of CALWEB010000203.1, forward strand.
TAACGACAATCAGAATACCAACGATGATTGCCGCAGTATAAACCGCACCCATGAAATCCGATTCCGGATCCGCAATGCCCAAGCTCCAACCGTCTGTGTTATTAATAGGTGCATACGCCAACAACTTTGTCGTTCCGTTTATTGTGTATTTTCCAACGCCGCTATTGCCAGCCCGCATATCTGCAGTGTAAACAGCGAGCTGTTCGAGCGAAGGATCCGTCTTTGCCTCTTCCTCAATATTTTGCGAGGCAACGGTATCCATTGTAATATCTGCAATCGTTGTGCCCGTATTATCCAGCATGAACGCTTCACTGTTCTCGCTAACATGGATAGCGTCCATAATATCGTTAAGGAAGGTCTCCTGCGGCACAAAATACACAACGCCAACAATATCCTGATTCGTATCGCCGTCCTGATATACCGGAGCTGCAACAAGAATAGATAGCTCGCCTGTTACCTTACTTATTGTCGGCGTAGAAACAAAACTCTCGCCTTCCTTGGCCCGCTGGAAATACTCGCGATCCGAATAATTATTCCCATCAAAATAGCTGTTGCCCTGCAAGTCCAACAGGTTGCCACGCGTCATATTGTTGTTCTGCGCCATCTGATTGATGTAGGCTTCCTTATCTTCATTTGATACGGTATCATCCGTCAAGATATCACTCTGTCCTGCCATGCTTGCAATGTCAATATAGTAACGCAACTCATATTCCACACGACTTGCAGCGACTTCTGCCGTTCCCGACATGGCAGTCTGCAACATGGAGTTCAAGCTTTGCAAACTTAACACAATGCTGACAATACCAATCACCAACATGCCTATTACAATTGTGGCAACCATGCCAGCCAGTATTTTCCCTTTCACACTCTTCATTCATAATCACCTTTTTTCCGTCATAGTGGGAAACATATTTTTTATATCGTCAGGATTTGAACAAAATTAACGACAGATTTCGATTTTTTAACATTTTTCTTAATCAGTGAGTTTTTTTCAGAAGTCGCTTTTTTGCAGTTTTTCCCTTGCGTTTCCATGCAAAAACATGTACTATGATACTATCAAAAAATATTCAAAGGAGCATCGACAGAAACAGATGAAGAAAAATGGATTATTGTTTTCCCTGATCCTTTGCACACTGCTTTCTGCCTGCGGTGGTAAGGATGACTCAGCAGATAGCGCTCTCGCCTACTATACATTCGAAGGCGACACCATTCCTTCTATTGAGCAGTTCATAAACGCTGAAACCGGCGGCCGTCTGGTCGCCACACTCAGTCCTACCGTGTCGGAGGAGTCTGGCGGACAAGATAACTCTGAGGAAACTGGCGAGCAGGACGAAGCAGCAGAAACGGATACGCAAAGTGAAACCAATACCACAGAAGATACTGCTTCCGCGGCAGAAGAACAAAACTACCTTTCCTATGATTATCAACAATTTACAGAAGGTCAGCCTGCTTCTATCGCAGCGTCCTATGTGTCCCTGTTGGAAGGGGATGATATTGCACTCCATTTGGAAAGCGAAGACGAACCCACCTTTGACAGCAACACCGGTTCTGTGACACTGATTCGTCAGGCAGTGGCAACGGACAGCAGCGGTGCGCCGCAGAAAAAGGAGACTGCATCCACCACAGATGAAACGGCTACCGCATCCGATGAAGGCGGCGAAGGAGATGGAGCAGGCGAATCTGATTCAGGCGATGAGGCGACACTGCTCCCCTACTCCGATTATGAACAGGATACCCAGATGCGGTTCCGTGTCCGCATCGACTGGACGCCTACCAGTTGCCTGATTACATTGGACAAAACGGCTGGTCAGGACTTTGTCACTTCCCTGCAAGAAGCCGGCACCTTCCTTTCTTTTTCTGGTGCAAAGGCCTTAATGAATACCGTTACGCCGGCGGAAATCGGATTGCCCGGGAAATCCATGTCCGAATATAGCCTCAAGCCTGGTCCCGGCTTCGTCATGGTAGACGGGCAGGCATGTTTGACTGTTTATGTCTACGGCAAGAACTCTGTTGGCACCAATTCCTTGATGGGCACCTATTTTATTTCCTCTGATTGCTCTACCTTGTATCATCAAATGGGGGAAACATCGGATGAAGTGGAGAAAATTGAATTCCCGAGCGATATCCCCACTGATTTGCCAACAGAAGGCGAAACTGCGGTAAAAACAGAACCTACTCCGTAACAGTAAAAAAAGAACGGCACTGCAAGTGCCGTTCTTTTTTATGCGTACGTGTCGATGACCTGCCCCATGCCAGAAGGATCCGGAAGCATCTCCAACATTTCCTGTGCTGCCAACTCTGTGGAATCCATAGCCTTCTTTGCCACGGAAATCGAAACACTTTGCTGAAGCTGTGCCGAATACATGTTCATAGACATAGCAGCAATGCTGTCCATCATTCAAGCCACCTCCTTTTGCATATGCAACCCGTTCTATGGATTGCTACTGTTAGTATCGACCATGCCAAGAACACAGTTAATACCGCTGATCAATCTTTTAAAATATAGACTTTTGCAGGACGAATGCCAAAATCATTTGCTTCATCACCTGTCATAAAGAATAAATCAATCTTTGTGCCCTTAATGAGTCCGCCCGTATCCTCCGCTAATCCCGGTCCATAGGACCACGACTGATCCCCGCCATTCGATACCACATATAACCTGCTACCCAATGGAATCACACGAGGATCCACTGCAATCGTACCATACTGCGTCACTGTACCGGATGCGGTAATTTCTCCGCCATCCTCTATGCGGTGGTAAGCGGTGGCCGTCACATCAATCACAGCCGTGTATTCGAAGCTTGATCCGTCACCCGCCGTTATAATTTTCTTCTCGGTATCATCCTCAATCCCCGCTGGAACCGACCATACCTGTGAACGCCCCGCAGTAGACAGTGTCCCTGTATTACTATTTTCTGTCTGGGTGCTCGGCAATGTATGATTGCTGGCCGTCACCGCGGATTCAGAAGCAGCAGCCTGCTCCTCCTGCTTATTCTGCGCGTCACGGATTCCCTGTTTGACAATACAATTTATCGGTTGCTTGACTTCCTTTTCTTCCACAATTTCTCGGGCAACTTCTTCTCCGTCATGCGCCTCGACCCGATACTCAATACTTTTTTCCCCATTCTCTCCGTATCGTGCAACTTCCTGCTGCCCCTTGAGCATCTGACTATCGTACTCAACTTCGACGGAAAATGGAATTTCCTCCGTTTCTGTTACGGTTGTATAGGTAACACGCGTTACTGTAACCTGGCTGCTGTCCGACAGCCACTCATCTACATCCGGTGTGACGATGTCATCGTTCCCTACCTGAATGCCATTAGCCTCAAGCAGTTCGCCTACCGTGCAAGGTGCTGTTCGTATGGTCAATGTCTCTTCGCTGGTTTGGATCGATACGTCAAATGTTTCTTTCAGCGTAAGATAAACAATGCCGTCATCATCTTTTCGATTGACAACCTCTACATTACGGAATCCAGCTTTACTGCACGCCTCTTCCACCGAACCAGGATAAAGCCGCACCGTTTCATACCGTTCGCCATCCGTCATAATATATGTACAAGCCGCGCTACGGACAATGATGATCCGGAATAGCCCCAAAAGCAGTAAACAAGTGATAACAGCCAATAGAACAAACATCTTACGATCTATTTTCGTTTTGCGGCGCTCCCTTTTACCATGCGATTTTTCCAAACTGTCACTGCCTCCCTAGATCCCACGAATATGCCTTATTTTATCATTATCGACTATTTTCACGTATACTTTATGTTTACTCATTCCAAGACCTGAAAACATACATATTGCCGCGATTCATCGGTGCCACTCTCAGATCGGTCGGACAACATTATCATCTTGAAATGCCATATGCTTTGATTCATTCATCCATTTCTCGAGAGTATTTGATCACACTTATTCATTCTAAATCACATATAAAAATGCCCGCGGCCTACCATTGTCTCCACGGGCATACTTGTAAATCATTTTCAAGCAAAATTTCACTCTTGCAAAAACGTTTCCATGAAAAATCATTTTGATCTGCAATGCGTGAAATTATCATGATGTTGTGTTTAACATTATTACACCGTGATTGGATGGCCACATTTAACTGAAACGCGGAGCGCATTTTCAAAATGGCCCCGCTGATCCACCCATTTCAAAGCAGTTAAGCATCACGCAATACATTCGACATGGACTCCAGGATCTGGTTCCGCTCAAACGGTTTATATACAAACCCTTTCACACCAACATCATTCGCTTCATTGATGGTATCATCATATGCAAGCGAAGAAACCATTAAGATACGGGCTTGCGGATGATCCCTCAACAGCTGACGCGCTGTTTCGAGCCCATCAATCCCCGGCATTAAAATATCCATAGTGACGATATCCGGTTGGATCTCGCTATATTTTTCCAATGCTTCTTCGCCACTTTGGCAAAATGCAACGATCTGATACTCTGTATCTGCCAAAATCCTTTTCAGTTGCAACTGAACAATGCGTGAGTCGTCTACTACCATGACCCGCTTTGACATATGGAACAGCTCCTTTTCTACCTATCATCTGCAATATGCTATCTTATGCAGAAATCAGTTGATGAATTAATTGTGCTCCCTCGTTATGATCGCTCGCGTAATTGATCACGCCCTGAATGCCTTCCTCCTCTATGGGGATGTACCGCCCCATATAAAACATTGGAATACGGAATCGGGATGGACTGTGCGAAATACGGAACAATCCAGCTGCAATCTGCCCACAGATCACATTAAAATATTCTTTTACAAGATCCTCAAAATCATCTGGATCCACTGTCTCTTCCTGCATGACATAGCGTGCCAAACGAACTAAAAACGTTGTGTCTGCACATAAGATCAAAGAGCCACGGTAGCTGCCTTCAAATGTGGTATAGACGGTACACATATCACTGGAAAGCATAGTATCCCGTTTGCATAGACAGATACCACCGATACGCTTAGTCATATCCTGCATTACCTGATCCAAAACATCCTGAATCTCTGTTTGCGTGAGCGTGCTCAACGTGCTACCTCCCATTTCAATGAGATACTCCATCAATCACAGTATCATGTGCTATTCTCATGCCAACAACCATTGTCATTTGGGTCAGATAGGCAAATACTGCAAAATAGAAGGAAACCGGACACAGTCACCCAGAATAAACACACATATCATTCATTCAGCCCACATTTCGACTGTGTTCCGGTATTCCCTATTTATATGACGGACTCAAAAGTTCAAGCGCAAGGAATATCGATTATGCATTCCCCTGTTTTATGAACTCAGCGAGCCGCTTATCCTCATGGCGGATATGATTGATCAACACGCTGGCCTGCGTATTGATCTCGCCCAAATTTTTCACACTGGGTCCATCCGTACGGATTTCGTTCGCGAGTTCACGGATCTTCTGCTTATAATTGACATGGAAATTGTGATGGGCTTGATAATGGGGGTAATGATTCTTCCGCTGCAAATCTTCTTCATCCGCAAAATGCTTGTCAACATAATCTGCCAGAAAATCTGCAGTTTCCCCAATTTTGCTACGCCCCTGTCCAGAGCTGCACGCATCCATCAAATCATTAATTGCACTAAAAAGCATACGATGCTCAGAATCAATTAAATCGTTGCCCGTTTCCAAATCCGGTGTAACTTCATATCTTTTAGTATTTGCCCGGATCGTCGAAGTTTGAGACAACGGAGTGACGGGTTTCGCGAAACCTATCCCCCGATACGGGGGAAGTACCTCCTGCGTGAAAGCTGCCGCTGTTTACCGAGGTGGAGACATCACTGTCAAACGATGTCGAAGCCGGTGCATGATACTCAAACGAAGGCGCAGATGCCGCAGCCATCAGATTTTCGTTCTCGGCGCCAACACGGAAGGTGGAGAAAATCTGATGCAGCACATGCGCCTGCGAAGAAAGCTCCTGACTTGCCGCAGCAGATTCCTCACTGGTTGCGGAGTTAGTCTGCACTACAGTAGCAATCTGATCAATGCCCTGTGTGATCTGCTCAATGGACTCCGACTCACGTGCAGTAGCTGCTGCAATCTGGGTGATCTTATCCACCGCCTTGCTGGTCAGCTCCGTGCTGGAAGTGATAGATTCCGCTGCCGCATGTGCAATGCTGGAACCATTTTCGACTGCCTTAATCGAATTCTCAATCAAGCTCGTGGTGTTCTTGGCGGCTTCTGCAGACTTAGATGCCAAGTTGCGCACTTCATCAGCTACAACCGCAAAGCCCTTGCCAGCAGTACCTGCGCGTGCAGCTTCTACTGCAGCATTGAGCGCCAGAATATTCGTCTGGAACGCAATATCCTCAATGGTCTTGATAATCTTGCTGATTTCCTGCGAAGTGGAAGTAATCTCGTTCATCGCGTCAATCATCAAGGTCATCTGATTCTGGCTTTCAGCATTCTGCGTGCCTGCCATATCTGCATTTTCCTTGGCCGACTTTGCAGCATCCGCGTTTTTGCGAGCCGCAGTGGCAATGTCATTGATGGTAGCAGAAAGCTCCTCAACCGCACTTGCCTGCTCAGTAGCCCCCTGTGCCAGCGACTGCGCACCGGTAGATACCTGATCCGCACCGGAAGCCACCTGATCCACCGATGCTTTGACATTTGCAATCATCTTACGCATCTGGCTCGTCAGCTGGGCAAGTGATTCTGTAATCGTGTGGAACGAACCGGGCAATTCTACCTCGCAGTCCACACTGAAATCCCCATCGACCATCGCCGTCGTGATACGGGTAATTTCATCAAACGCAGATCCCAACATCTTCTGCGTAGAACGGAGTGCGTCCGCCATATCGCCAAATTCATCTTTGGATTCATATGTAATCTGGCGGCTCATATCGCCATCCCGCATTTCATCCAGTGCAATTCTTGTCTCATTCAGCGGCGTCAGAATAGAGCGGATCAGGCTGCCAGCAAACAAGATGACTAAAATGACAAATACCACCAACAGTGCAATCATCAGAATCAGCATACGGGTAACAGATTGCTCCTGGGCTGTTGCCACATCAGAAATTCTGCTGCCAATAGTATTATTGAGCGCAATCGTCGTGTCTCTCAGATCATTCAGTGCCGGCGTACATTCATTGATCAGAATCGTCTTTGCCTGATCGAAATCGTCTTCTTCCAGCGCGCTGATGATCTTAGGAATGACCGCTTCCCACGCAGTCACAGCATCCAGATAACTTTGATCTTTGCCATCACCCAGCATGTAGTTCTCTGCTACATAATTCTGCGATTCTGTCAACGCATCCAACGCATCATTCAGCTGAGACTGATTGCTGTCATAGTTGGCTTTATCTGTATCCAATACCATATCACGTGCAAAACGTGCCGCCGTATTCATCTGCACACGGCAGTTCATGATCTGATATTCCAGCTCAACCTCATTATTGAGCAAATCCTCATACTTATTGCGCATCGAAAACGCGTTTGTCAACGCAATTGCCATCAACAAGATGGACAAGATAATGGGGATTGCGAAACCCAAAATGAGTCGCTGATTGATTCTCATGTTTTTTAGTCGCATACCAAAAAGTGCCTCCCAACTGTCATATCTATATCTAATTTATTCAAATCGGTTCGTTGCTCTTAACTCGCCGTATTTGCCTTTTTCAACATCACCGGCAACTCTTCCGGCGACTAATGTAACTACCCTGCGGCACATAATATTGACGAAATCCTTGGCATGTGTCGCCATAATAATAGTGGTACCACAGCGGTTAATCTCATTAAGGATATTCATAATATCCCATCCTGTATCATAATCCAAATTTGCCGTAATTTCATCTACAATCAGAATCGGCGGATTACAAATGATTGCTCTTGCGAGCTCCACCATTTTTACCTGTCCGCCGGAAAGTTCAAACGGATACCGGTCCTCCATCGAACGCATACCAACGATCGACAGCGCCTTCCGTGTATGTTCCGGAATCACCTTTGATTTGACACCGAGTGCCCGTTGCACAAGTTCCAAATTCTGTCGCACTGTTTTTTTGCGGATAAGGCTCGCATCCTGCCAAACCTGGCCGATATTTCTACGAAGCGCCGGTCGCTTCCAACCGCGCAAACGCGTCAGTTCCACATCATCCAACCATATTTTCCCTTCGTCTGCAACAATTTGGTTGGCAATCAGACGAAGTAAAGTTGTTTTCCCTGCGCCACTGCTGCCAATCAGGAAAACGAATTCGCCGCGCTCAATCGAAAGAGATACATCATCTATCGCTGCAAAACGCCTTTGCTCAGTGGAAAAATATTTTGTTACATGCTGCATCTCTATCTGTGGCACAGTCATCCTCCTATTTAAGCGGGTATGCACCGCTAATCTGTCTGTTTGGATAAAAGCCAAAGCGGTGCGCCTGCCGTTCTACTGGAACTCAATTCATTTAAAATAATGGATGCATCCCACTCTTGCAGGCTACGTTCCCTGCTGTTCGGGTCAGCAACCAGAATGTTTCCATCTAACGTTACGCCACGCAACAAAATAAAATGTCCAGTGCTGGTAAAATGGCCAGCGCTCATCAGCGCAACCGCAATCCGGCCGCCGGAAAGCTGGGTACGAAGTTCTTCCGGTGTCATAGACCCCAGCGAGGAACACTGTAACCCAAAACCATCTGCTACGCCGCGGACAATACTATGATAGGATCCGCTTCCCGGAGCCCAATACCCATTTTTGCTACACCAGCTTGCCATCTGCTCCGGATCCGTATCCGCACCGGTCAGGCTTTTGACGGCCATCGCCATAGCGGTTGGCCCACAGCCATACGGACCGACTCGATCAGAACCATAAGGCTGATCCTTCCATGCCGGATCGCTTTGTGCGAAATACGTAATCGCCACGGATCCACCCGTCAATACTTCCTGCCCATCTCGAATTACCAGCTCAGTAATGGTGGGATCTTGAACGGTGATGCCACCATCCTGAATAATCGGTTCACCCGCACGCTGGGTTTCGATTTGTTCCTGCCGGAGCGCACTGCGCTCCGCAATGCGTTCTTTCACACCATCGACAGCTAACCGAATCTGTTTGCTGCCGGAACGCCACAAATCAACCGATTTTTCCAGAACCGGGTCAACGATCCTATGGAAAATCGGCGGGTCAAGCCAGTAACATGCTGCTAACTCGGCACCGCCGATAAAAGCAACTGCCATCAGGCACAATCCTATTCGTTTTGTCCAGCTTTTTTTTTTCACTTTACGACTTTCTCTCAGAAAGCACCTGATTGATTCTGCTGTCGATTGGAACCAGCCGCTCAATCATGCGCCTGTTCTGCTGCATCTGCTTTACAACCATTTGCTCATCCGCATCCTGCGGATTTTCCCCCTGGATCAAAGCTTGCCAACGTTCTCGAATATCCGGCGCATCGATTTCCACGATGCGCCGGATATTACCATCCAGTTCCTGCATACGGAGTACCGGTTCCTGCCGCATGGACAACAGCATACCGAAAGAGGTTCGGTCATTTCTGTCCAGCGCTTCCCCCATCTGCACGGTTAAATCATATGTCTCTGACAGGGCTGTATACCGCTTCCTGAGTTGTACCAGCAGCGTCATCCACTCATCTTTCATACGCCACTCGCCTTCTGTGCCTGTCGGAACGTATCACGCAGATCAGTCAATTGCGGTTTGATCTGGGCCAAAACCTTCGCGTTACGTCCCGCGTGTACACGGCTCAACTCATAAGAAAAGTAATCATACAGACGGTGCAGGTCATGACTAATTGGATATTGCAGGTCAAGCGTATCATCCAGATACCTTAGGATGTCCCGACAGCGAATGATTGATTCCTCAAAAATTTCATAATTCTGATTTTTCAACGCAATCTCTGCACGGGTAAGACGCTTGACCAACTCATCGTACAGCAGCATCAGCAGCTCACCACGAGTCATCGTATTGATCGACTGCTCTTTGTATTGTTGATAGCCATGCATATCCATAGCCGGAATACCCCGTCCTTTCTATTTTACACCCTTTGTCAATAGCTGCTGCCGCCCAAACTCGACAAAT
>CALWEB010000204.1 GCA_944376955.1 uncultured Agathobaculum sp.
TGTGCCCATGCTCCGGGTGGTATTCCTGCCGTCCGTTTCTCTGCAGTTCCCGGTATAGCTTCCGAACATCGTCGGCGGTGATCTTCCCCACCGGCTTATTCCCCAGATAGGGTTTGATGTTGCGGTTGATGTAACCCCGGTAGCCCTCCAGCGTAGAGGGACGCACCGATGGTGCGGCGTACTCCTCCAGCCAGCGGTCCAACCACTGGCTCAGAGGCATTTTGCTTTCCTCATTGAGGTCCACGCCCTGGTATTCCTCCATACTCTGATGGAGCTTTTTCAGTAGCTCTTTCTGGGTCTTAGCCGACACATAGCGGAAGATAGGGCTGCCGTTGTTCTTATGGCCGATGACAATGCGGCCCTCCCAGCGGCCATCCTTCCGTCTGCGGACCATGCCGTCCCCAGATGGTCTGCGCTTTCCCATGTTGTCATCCCTCCCTTCTCATTTCGATGTGACGACAGCTGTGCTCTGTCTCCTCTTGTTCAAAGGGATACAGGCCATCCGCCTCCAGTTCCTTTGCAATGCCCCAGGCCAGTTTAAATCCTGCGGTGAAGCCGGCCTGGGAAATCTCTTCTCGCAATAGGGTTTGGGCATCTACCAGGTCCACGAGCCTGCGTCGCTGCAGTTTGTCCAGGCAATCCCGCACTTCCTGGCGGGCAGTTTCAATCTCGTCCTCCAGCTCCGTGACATCCGGCTTTTGGACGAACTGTTGGTGTAAGGCTTTCATGTAGTTATTCATGGTACGTCGCCTCCTTATCAGCGACACACAATACCACAGAGCAGGGACTATAGCCATCCCAAACCCAACAAGTTATCAGATTGTTATCATTTATCCAGGCTTTTTTGTTTTATGTGGCGCAACTCCTGAGCACCATCTTGTATCTGTCCAGTCCTTATGGTAAGATGCGATTATTCTATTCCCACCGAAGGGGGCGAGACGGATGATTTACTGTATGTCGGATCTTCACGGAGAGCTGGATTTCTTTCAGGAGATGTTGGAGCAGATTCATTTCTCCGATACAGATCATTTATATATTCTTGGCGATGTGATCGACCGGGGCACCGGCGGCGTAGACATCCTGGAGCAGATCATGGATGCTCCCAATATGACCATGCTCCTGGGCAACCATGAGCAGATGTGTCTAAGCACCTTGGGCCCATGCAATGAAGTCGGCGCCCGGGATCTGTGGCGGTACAACGGTGGAGCAACCACCTACCGGGAACTGCTCTACCACCGCACTCCTCAGCAGCGAAACCGCATCCTGCGTTTTCTCTCTGGCCTGCAAGACCATCTGGATCTCACTGTGGACGGCCAGAAGTTCCATCTGGTCCACGGCTTTCCCGGCGAGGATCCCGACACCCGCATCTGGGGCCGGGTGGAGCCGGACAGCACAAGCCCCTACCCGGACACCATATGCATCGTCGGCCACACGCCCACAGTATTCCTCACTGACAAAACGGATGAGGTTTATTCCATTTGGCATGGGAATGGATTCATCGACATAGATTGCGGCTGTGGCCACTTGAACGTTAGGAATCGCCGTCTGGCTTGCCTGCGTCTGGACGACATGGCTGAGTTCTATGTGGGCGTAACGGATACCATAGGTCCCTAAAATTTGTAGTGACATTGTATTGACATCTGTTCCGTTTGAGATATACTGATAGCAGAAGGAGTGATTGATATGGAACCCATGAATGTAACTTCTGCTCCTAAGACAGCTACCTTTCAGATGCGTATCAACCCTGAAGTCAAGCGACAAGTAGAAGAGATCTATGCCCGCCAAGGGTTGACCTTTACAGATGCCGTGAACATCTTTATCCAGCAGACCCTGAACTCAGAAGGTCTCCCCTTTCTGGCCTCTCCCGAGAACGAATCCTATCTCAAATCCAAGGCAATGAACCGCCTGATGGCAGAAGCCCAAAAAGGATGGGATTCGGTTAAGAAGGATGGTTGGTTCTCTGAAGAGGATGCTTATCGGATGCTTGGGGTAGAGAAATGAAACTACGGTACACGCCGCAAGCCCTCAACGACTTACAGGAGCTTTACGCTTATATCTCCGATACACTTGGTAACCCAACTGCTGCAAAACAAATCACAAAGGCAGTTCTCGATGCCTGCGCAACACTAAAACATTTCCCTGAACTGGGTGTCAGTATTGGGGCAAAAACTGGATTTGAAACCGATCTTCGTATGCTGGTCTGCAAAAATCAAATTGCCTTGTACCGCATTGATGTAGATTGCGACACGGTATCCATTTCCAGAATCATTAACGCCAAGCAGGATTATATGCGGATCTTGTTTGGCGATGTAGAGTCTATGGCAAACGAAAGTAGCAGCCCAGAGTGAGCCTCCGGGCTGCTTGTGGCCAGTCTTCTGTGTTCGGAAGGCTGGCCACTTTTCGTATACCGGGCTTTGCGCTTGGTACCTTACCATCCACCCATACTCATACCCCAGCTCTGCTGCTCCTCCTCATGATCGCCCGGCTTATGCCCCTGGGCAATCTTCTTTGCCCGGAGCTTCTGGAGCCGTTTCCGGTCAATGTGCGGCCCACCGGATGATGAAGCAGCTGGAGTGTTGTCCCGGAAGATGTTTCCCATGTGGTGAAGAAGCCGGGTGGTGGAGAGCATCAGCTGGGGTGGGGCTATCCACCCCTGATCCATGCGCTCCACAAAGAACTCGGCATAGACATGCCCCCGTTCTGCTGCAGCCTGGAACCACTGATAGGCTGCATGTTCGTCCTGGTCCATCAGATACAACTTGCCCAGCAGGTACTGCGCCCAGGGATTGTCCCCTTGGGCCGCTTGATGGAGATAGTCTACCGCCTTTTCTGTATTCTTGAACACATATCTGCCGTTGAGATATTCTTTGCCCAGAGCGTAGGCGGCGTAATCGTTGCCGTTTTGTGCTGCCGCTTTCAACCATTGGATGCCCTGGTCAGGATCATGCACCAGGGCATCATTAGAGAGAAGAAGTTTCCCCAGAGAGTATTGAGCCGCAGGCACATTTTGTGTCGCCGCCTGTTCCATCCAGTACTGAGCTTTCTCTGTGTCTGGAATTACCAGGCCACCGTCCCGGTACAGCAGCCCCATCAGATATTGGGCATGGGCATCACCTGCTTGGGCCAGACGTTTCATTTGTACCGCTGCAGCTACACGCTCTTCCTGTGTCTGCTCCTCGTTTTCGATGATGGAGTGAAGCTCATAGCAGTCCCAGGGGAGTTCCTGATCTGCTACCCAACCACCTCTGTCCTCCATACCACGATCCTCAAAGGAGATTTGGTTGAGTCGGATGCGCTCGGCCTCTTTGATAACGGCGTTTTTGATAGCTCGGAACTCCTTCTGCCGAGACAGAGGTGGGCGCTGTTGTTCCTGCCCGGAGTAGAATTGATGGATCTGACACTGGAGTTCCCACCACGTCTGATAGCACCGGTTGACCACAGGCAGGCGCTCCGTTTGATTGACAATCTCATCCACCAGCTTTTTCAGAGGCTTGGACAGATAGCCGTAGGACTTCTTGCCCTTCACGCTGCCCAGCTGCTGAGCCAGTTCTCCCATGAGCTGCTCCATGTCCGGATGTTCGCAGATCCCCTGAGACATCTGCTTGGTCAACTCCAGCATCACCTTCCGGGCCTCCTGTACCAGTTCATCTCTGCTGGTAGACTTCTGCTCGTAGAGATGGTACATTTCCTGCTTGAAGATTTGATTGGTGAGGGTGGATTTGATCTGCTTGATTCCGTCCTTGGATAGATACGCCTGTCCCGGTTTCACAGACCAGGCCATCATATGCACATGAGGGTGATTCCCCTCGTCGTGAAAGGCGGCGTACCACCGGAAGTCTTGGGGCGGGATTTTCATAGCTGCCGCAATCTCATTTCGATGGGTACGCAACAGGGAGCGCCACGCCTGGGCATTGTTGTAGCCCAGGCGTGTTGCGTCCTCCCGACGCAGAGAGATGATGTGGGTCCATACGTTTCCGGTGTAGTGTACCAGTTCGTCCATGGCCTTGTCCAGGTCTACGCCATCTTCATCCCCGAACAGCCCGTGGTCCCCCAGACGCTGAGCACGAGGACGAGTGGCGATGTATTTGGCATAGCCCTCGGAGGAGCTGACCTTGGACCAGTTCTCTTCCAGGGCCAGGGTGATGAGGGCTGAGGCGTTGGCCTTGGTGGGATGCTGAGTGTAGTCTCCATACTCCAGCAGCTCTTTCACCCCAGGGAAGTCTTTGGACAGTTTTGTGATCAGCTGCTCCTGCTTGCGTGTGGGCGGACAATCATCCGGTAGGATCTCCACCCGTTCTCGTGTGGCAATGTACTTCATGTAACCGGTTGCACCTTGGCTGCCGCCACATTTGATGTACGGGCTTTTGACAATCAGTCTTGCCACTCGTCATCACTCCCGTTGGCGTCTCGCACCTTCTCTTCCAGTCGCAGCCGTCCGTTGGTGCGCTTCACATTGGCAACGCTGCTGGAGCGCTGTCGCTCCAGGTATTCTTCATCCAGCTGAACGCAGTCCACCAGAGTACTCAGCCCCATGTCCAGCTCCACCGCCTGCTTGAAGAGCAGTGCGGAGATGCGGTTCTCAAACTGATCCAGTCTGCCGTCCAGATAGGATTGAACCGAGGTGGGGAGAAACAATCCGGCGTTGTTGGCGCTGAGATAGTCCAGGTAAAAGTCAATGGCGTTTTCGATAAAGACGGTGATGCTTCGGCTGCCATCCTCCGAATGCCGCCGCTCCAGGAGTGCTTTTTTCTCTGGCGTAAGGTATAGGGGAAACTTTTCTTTTTTGCTCATATTTCATCCTTTCGAGGTATTGACCCCAGTATTTTTGTTGTGGGAGTAAGAGTTTCGGGATAACGACCGCAGAATTTCCGCTCCTTTCTGGATTTGACCCCATGTTTCAACCTGCGCAAACCCCCGTCACTGCCCGCACTGCGGGCAGTTGTGGCTGGCCAGGTGACACCAGGCCTTTATCCTGCTTTTCTCTTCGTCCCTCGTTGCCCTCCTTGAAATCGGCTCAATTCCGCTCCAAATTGCCCTGGTGGGGCAGGGCCCTCCCCCGGTGCCGCAACAGGGCACACAGGCCCTCACAGTGGGGTACACGGGGCTTCTTGGGTCTGTTGCTCCTGGAGCTTCTGCAATCGCAGCCGCTCCGTTTCTTGTCCCAACTCCACCAGTTTCTGCTGGTAGTACTGATCAATCACATCCAGTGGCGGCAGTACTGTGTACAACAAATTCCCGTTTCGGGTCATCCCATTCCGGGTTGTGACCTTGGTGGGCTCCGTGGCAATCATGCCACGGTCCACCAGCTTCTGCACATACTTGCTCACCGTATTTTCGCTCATCCCTGTTGCACTGCCGATGTTCTTATAGCTGGGCCAGCACTGGTGTGTTTTCTGGTCTTCGCATCGGCGGAGGTAGCTGTACACAGACAGTTCCCCCGGGCACAACCCCAAGATGAAAATGTCATTGGGCAGAGAGAAAAAGTTTCCCTGGTACTTCATCTTCCACCTCCCGTGCGTTCCATCACCCACTGGATGAACTGTTCCTTGGGTACCACCATGCGATTTCCAATTCGCAGTATCGGGAAGTCTGGTTCGTGCATGAGCTCGTAAGCACTGGACGACGAGACACCTAACACTTTTGCCACAGTTTCCGAGTTGAGGAACAGTGGCAGCTCTTCATAGTTTTGATACATGGACTCTTTCATTCATACCTCCGTTTCCATTCACGTTCAGAGAACAGATTCTTCTTGCGTTTCGGAGGTCTCTCTGATAAACGACTCACAGATTGGGCTGTATTCTCCGTAACGCAGCGGGCCGTTGAACTGTTGCAGCAGTTCAGCGGTCTTTTTTATTCACCTACCTTTTGGCCATACACCATACCCGTTCCTGCCCTGCTTAACCTACACGGCGTTTGCTTCCCCTTGGTACGCTCAACTGCTTACGGTCATTTGCAGCGTCTTGGCGGTACTTCCCCGGTGAATATCATCTCTGGTGATGGGTGTTCCGTTTTCAAGGTGCGGCAGAGAGAATTTTTCATTGACAGATCATCTCTCTAATGTTAGACTTATCTTAATTTATTTTAGACAGTCTATCACTTGACCATGGTAACACAACCCCCATATCCGCGTCAAGTCTATCGAATTATATTTTTACCATCAGTCTAATCCGAGGTGACCAACCATGTGGTATAGCAAAATGTATTTCTCCGAGAAGCGGGAGTTTTTTCAGTTTGATGCCTCCGGCACTCAGGGCGCACCATCCACCTGCCGGGAGTTCCCCTTTTTAGAAAGCCTGCTCACCTTTCTGGAGATGGATTGTCAGGAGTTTGCTCCATTCTTGGAGCGAATCAGCCACAACTGGAATCGCCTGATTACAGAGGATGACCGGCAGGCCGGGACTGACGCTATGGCGGAACTGGGACAGTTGGGACAGCGACACATTTACCTGGAGCTGTTGTATGTGCGTTGGTACGACCGTTTTTCCCGCATGAGCATCTATGGGGATCGTGGCAGTGTGGAGGATCAGCAGATGCTGGACGAGCTGCAGCGCCTTCCCCAGCAGCTCCCTCTGTACCAGAAGCAGATCCAACGATTCTTTGACTTAGTTTTGGACGTAGACAGCGCAGGGCGTAATCCCCAGCTGCAAGCATCCCAGAACTATCTATACGATGCTCCCAAAGATCCTGAGCTGTTTTCCTTCCGCCCCATCCCCCTCAGCTTTGAGCCGGTTGAGCCTGGGCGTTGTTCTCCCGTCCTGTACTCCTCCAGCATCTCAGACATGATCGACTACTCCCTGCGCAGCTGTGTGGAGAGAGGTATTACCGTTCGCCGCTGTAAGAACTGCGGCCGCTACTTTCCTCAGACCGGACGGGTCAGCGCTGAGTACTGCGAGCGCCCCGTGGCGGAAGGACAGCAGACCTGCCGGGAGGCTGGGGCCTTCCAGCAGTGGACAAAGAAGCAATCCGATGACCCGATTTTCAAGGCTTACCGTAAGGAATACAAGAAGCGCTTTGCCTGGATCAAGGCAGGGCGTATCTCAGACACTGATTTCTACGCCTGGAGCGAACAGGCCAGAGAGATGAAAAAGAAATGCGACAGCAACGCCATTACCCTGGATGAGTTTGTGGCATGGCTGAAGCAGTTCTGATGCAAAAACAGAGGTTTTCCAGTTTCATTGCTGAAACTAGAAAACCTCTGTTTGATATTTTCTGATTTTTTGTTTTCAGTGGCGCAAGAATCTCATTCCTTTTCATGACAGCCTTTGCCTTGCCAGTATTACTGCACAGACAAGGTCGGTGATGTATCGCTGATCCCACTGTGCATAGTACGGCAGCAGTGGCTCCAGCACTTGGCAAATTTCCGTCCTGGTCAAGCGGGGCATTTCTAGCTGTGCGCCGTACAGATCAGACATCCTGTATATTATTCGTACCGAATAAGTAATATCTACGTTTTATCGTTCTCACAGATTCAAAAACAACACAGGCATACCAAATTACCCCATTGTTCTGTTGCGTCCAAACATTAGTATCTAATTGACAGTTTTGGGATGCACCTTCCAAAAACTTTTTCCCATTTGGTCCTATCATTTTCCGTTTCCCATTTGCCATTTCCCTCAAACCAAATTATAATGTGCAACGAAAGAAGGTGTTACACATGGCATATCACATATTGCTGGTGGATGATGAAAGCGAAATCATTACCATGCTTCAACGTTTTTTGCTCCAAAACAACTATCGGGTCA
>CALWEB010000205.1 GCA_944376955.1 uncultured Agathobaculum sp.
AGTACAGATGAACAAACATGCCATCCGAACCCTCACTGTAGGCATAGCTCCCAATGGAGGACAACAGCCTGGCCACATTGGGCGGGCAGCAGGCACAGGCATACCAGCCCGGCCGCTGGGGATCCACATGCTTCTGGGTGGCCGCTTTTCCGGAGATTCCCGGGACTACCTCCAGGGGATTGCAGTAGAAGAACCGCTTTCCGGTGAGCTCCATACCAGCCAAAACCGTGTTGTACAGCGCCCGCTCCATGACATCGCCGTACTCGCCCTTGGCCTCCAGATGGAGCATCCGGCGGGCGAAGAAGATCAGTCCAATGGAGGCGCAGGTCTCTGCGTACACCGTGTCATTGGGCAGATCATAGTCCACAGTAAACGCCTCGCCCAGCACCGTGGAGCCGATTCCGCCGGTGACATACATCCGCCGCTGAGTGATGCTCTCCCACAAAGTGCGGCAGGCGGCCTTCAGGCTCTCATCCCCGTTCTCCCCGGCGGCGTCCGCCATGGCGGTGTACAGATACACCGCACGAACCGCATGGCCCACAGCGTCCTTTTGCTCCCGGACGGGCAGAGTGGCCTGCATGTAATCCGTATCCACCGCCTCGTTGATGTTCCCCCACAGGGTCCAATCCCGGCCTTTTTTCTCCTCTTGGAAGTAGTTGGGCGCTTGACCACGGACATTTATAAAATGCTCCGCCAGTTCCCGGTATTTGGGATTCCCACTGGCTCGAGCCAGCCGCAGCAACGCCAACTCCACCTCGGGATGGCCAGGACAGCCCCGGGGATTGCGATGCATAAACTGCTCATAGATGCAGTCGGCATTTTTCTCCATGATCTTCAGGAAGTTGTCCTTCCCGGTGGCCTCATAGTGGGCGCAGGCAGCCTCCATCAAGTGACCGGCACAGTACAGCTCGTGGGCCTCCTGGAGATTGGTCCACCGCTTATCCGGACGCTTTACCGTGAAGTAAGAGTTTAAATATCCATCCTCCTGCTGGGTCGCTTCCAACAGAGCGATGACCTCATCCACTTCCTGTTCCAACTGGGGGTCCGGATGCAGGGCCAGGACATAGGCAGCGGCCTCCAGCCACTTGGCCACATCACTGTCCTGGAACACCATGCCATAAAACTCCTCAGCTATCTCCTCGCCCCGATTCTTCCGAGCAGCCAAACGGAGATTCTCCAGGGCATGACTCTTTTCCACAGCAGCTTCTTTATCATCCAACACCCGGTACTGATAGGGGACCACCACCTCCCGCACCAACTTTTGATAGGTTGGCAACAGTCCCTCACCCGCCTGATAGGCGCTCACAGGCACTTCCCAGCTCACTTTCATGGCAGCTTGCTCCTTTCAATTGTCCACGGGGACCCTCTTCTTTCCCCGGCCGTTTGCCCCATCATAGCACAAAGAAACCCCATCCACAATGGATTTTTGTGTTATTTTTTCTAATTTTTTGGCAGGAGAAGCAAAACCAACTGGTTTTCAAAACTCCTCGGGCTGGCCATCCGCAGCTTGCAAC
Source organism: uncultured Agathobaculum sp. (assembly GCA_944376955.1). Taxonomy (GTDB): domain Bacteria; phylum Bacillota; class Clostridia; order Oscillospirales; family Butyricicoccaceae; genus Agathobaculum. The sequence continues at coordinate 1,515 of CALWEB010000205.1, forward strand.
AGTTCTTCCGGAGTTTTCCTGTACTGCAAATTTTGGAAATAGGCAGCAGGCATTGCCTGCCGCAAATAGGGAAGACTTTCCTCCAGATCGTTGGAACGATTCCCCACCGCATGCCCCTCCAACAGCTGAAAACCAAACTGCTGATACAGGTGAATGGCCCGAAAACAGCTGGGATGGGTGTGGAGATAAAAAGCTTGGAAAAACAAAAAAACGGCACGCAAATTGCGTACCGTTTTTGGAGCGGAAGACGAGGCTCGAACTCGCTACCTCCACCTTGGCAAGGTGGCGCTCTACCAGATGAGCTACTCCCGCACAAAGCGCCGAACGTCTCAGCGCTTGATTATTATAGCGAATCATGAAGGAATTGTCAAGGCTATTTTTGCAATTTTTTCAAAAAAAGAGAGCGCCTTTGGGGGCACTCTCCATTTTCCCAAAAGAACTTAGATCTTCTGGACGTTCACAGCGCGCAGCTTGGAGCTGTTCTTGGGATCGGGCTCGGTCTCGAAGGTGACCTTCTGGCCCTCTTCCAGAGTCTTGAAGCCGTCCGCAACGATGGCGGAGAAATGCACAAACACGTCGTCGCCGCCCTCATCGTTAGAAATGAAGCCATAGCCCTTTTCCGCGTTAAACCATTTGACTGTACCGTTCATAATTCGGCACCTCCTAAAGAGAGTAAGATCGTATCATGCTAGCAGCGCCGGAAGTCCGGCTTTACAAAAAACTCACAGCTTGTGTAAGTCATTCAGACGCAGACGGCAAATGACTTACACAGGCTGTGAGTTCATCTTTGGTGCTATCAGAATACAAGCTCACTATATCATCCCACCTGCTCTTTGTCAACCTCTTTTCCAAAAAATCTTCCGACAGCTTTCCCTTAATTTTTGCTCCCACAGGGATAAAATCCGGGCATTTTTTCGTCTTCCTCTCCAAAATCCAGAGAATTTCTTGTCCATTCCCCCGAAAGATAGTATAATATCATAAGTATTTCGCCAACAGCTACCCGGCGCCCCTCATGGC
>CALWEB010000206.1 GCA_944376955.1 uncultured Agathobaculum sp.
CGCCGGGAACTACGTTCTCGTAGCGGATGCCGGAAGTCTCATCGTTGATGTAGTGATCACCGGACACCATGCCGTCCACTTCGGGGCTGAAGTCGTTCAGAATGATATCCACTTCACCGGTGGTGAATACGTTGGTCTTGGTGTGGGTGTCGGTGAAATAAGCCAGGGTAGCGCCGATGGACAGGCAAGCTACCAGGGACAGGCTCACAGCAGCGGTCAGAATATTTTTCTTAGTCATAGTTTAACCTCTCGTCATCTTCAATATTTAATACAGGTACTGAAATTAGGTTTAGCTCTGATAATCAACACTCTCGTAGGCTTCCTTAATGTTAGCAAAACCATCTTTCTGGATAGCCTTCACAGAGATCTTAATGTCCTTCAAATCACCACTTGTAACAGTGTTCTCTACAAAAACATTGTCAAACAGATCGATTTTCGTATTAACATCTTCACCAGTTCCCGTGTAGGTGAAAACATATTCGCCATAAGTATCAGTAGGCAGCTTCGTAGCAGTGCTTCCATCAGCCGCATTGTACGTCTTCCAACCTTCCGGCAAAGTGAAGTCCTTAATTTTCAGCTCTGCTCCGTCACCAGTAGGCTCCACTTTAATGAAGAAGTACGCGTCAATATCAGAGGTGAAAGTTACATCTACATCTTTGGCAATGTCGACCCCCGGAACGATGCCGGTATAATTAATACCGCTAGCATCAGAGCTTGCAGTACCGTTTTTATTTCCAGTAGCATCTTCCGTCAAGGTAACATCCAAGCCATTGGCAAACTCGAAGGTGTTGGTCTTAGGGCCATCAAAATCGCTCAGATAAGCCAGAGTGCCGCCAACAGAGATGCAGGCTACCAGTGCCAAGGACATACCGCCGATCAACATGTTTTTCATTTTCATAATCGTTACGCTCCTTTTTTGTGTTTTATTTCGCCGTTTTAAAAAAGAACTTTGTTATGAAGTAAAAGCGGTTTGGTGACCGGGCCCTGGGCAAGCCGCTTTTGCTTACTGAGTGGATTATACCGGCTTTCGCTTAAAAACCAATTAAAATTCGAGCTCTGAATTTTAATTGGTTCCAGCTTTTTCCGGTTCGGATTGCCGGGCCTTCTGCTTCTTTTCCTCTTCGGCTGCGTCGATAATCGCCGGGATGAAATTCAGCAGAATCACCAGCATCACCACACCGCAGATGGACATAATGCCCACCGGGGTGCGGATGTTCTGGATGGCAATGCCCAGATAAGGCAGATGGAAATCCGCCCGGCCATAGACCTGGCTGAACTGGATATCGCCGTCCGGGTCTTCGTTAGCGTCGCCCTGAGTGACCAGAGTCTGCGCATCGGGATCGATGCTCATCACCCGATGGGTCACGAAGGTCTCGCCATCGGACAGATAGTAAGTACACACGTCACCGGTTTTTAGCTCGCTGGCCTCCACCGGCTTTACGTATACCAGGCTTCCCACCGGGATGGTGGGCTCCATGCTGCCGGACAGCACCGCCATCTCCTTATACCCAAGAAGCATGGGTACAAGGATGACGGCGGCAGCCGCCAACAGCACGATCAAAACAATGGTAGATAAAATATTACAGAATTTTTTGACGATCATTCAAATGACTCCAAGGGCAAATTATGATCCGACTGTTTCATTCTGCTCTGCAGCAGCGAATGCAGCCTGAGCTGCTGCAACCACATCTTCCGGACTTGTGTCAGAGGCCAAAACACTTTCGTGGTAAACCACAACCGAGAACAACGCATCTTTCGAAACGGTCGAGTCAACTTTCAATTCGGTAAACAGCACATCTGTTTTCGGAAATTCTTCAGCTACACTTTTTCGCGGTTGTAAAATCTGCTTATAGTAGTAATAGCCATCCTCATCCGGATCTTCAGTCCAAGCGCTTGTGTTGTATTCAAATTTCACCTGATCATTGGATACAGCAACCGGGGAACCCTCCTGGGTTACAACAACCGCTTTCGCACGAATATACACCGGAGAAGAGCCCGTGTTGGTCACATAAGGTTCTTTATTGTCCTCTGTTCCTTCTTGCGGGTTTTCTTCGATCTCCGTGTCCACGTGGGCCAGCTTAAATGTGTTGATCAGAGGGCTGTCGGTAGCGAACAGATACGCCATCGTACTACCCACCAGAATCACCGCCACCAGCAGAACGGAAAGCAGCACTTGAATAAATGGTTTTTTCTTCATGACTTTCTCTCCTTTCTACCGGTCAGCCGGCTACGTTCTCTTCCCAACCGTTGAGCTTCCAGATCCAACTGCTTCCATCATGCTTAAACCAGTTGTTCAGGGCTCCATTATCACCAGGATTATTGTCGCCGTTGGTGGTATTGGTGAAGGTCACGGTGGGAACCGCCCCGCCTACCTGAACGCGAGAAACACTTTGTCCTCCAGCTTCACCGGCAGTACCACCGGCAGTACCACCGGCATACACCAAGGTGGACCCACTGAACTGATAGCCAGATGTTCCATTAAGCTCTTCCACTGTGTAGGTACCGGCAGGCAGCGTCATGGTAGCCGTTGCCGTTTTGTTTGTTTTGCTCACGGTAAGTGCCTGCTCATAGATTTTGCCGTTAACATCTGTAATCTCGAAGAAGAACGTCGCCTGATCGCCCTTTGCATCGTTCCAGTTTGTCACGGTTTTCGTGATGGTCAGCTTGCCGCTATCCAAATGAACACGGAATTGGAAGGCAGGGTTAGGGTCTGTGTCACAGCCAGCTACTGCGCAATCATCCCACTTGAACTTGACTTTGGACGTAATATTATTTCCGTCTGCAACTGCTCCAACAAACACGCTTACTTTTACATTTGCTTCTTCCGTGAGCGACTCCAGGGTGGTAGTACCATCTTTGCCTGTTGCAATATATTGGTAAATCAAAGTTGGTTTATCACCGCTTACAGTCGGAGCCCCACTACAATCAGCTGCATTGTCATTCACATGCTTCGTCCATGTGAGCTTATTGGGCACCAAATTGTTTTGTTCGTAATAAGTACCATCCAACTCCTGCCCATATTTTGCGGTCGAATCCTGCCACCAGATTTCCGGTGCAACAACATGGATTTGAGGTTTCAAGTTAATTTCCTTGTTATCTACACCGCCTTCCTTGGATTCCGAAGGCTCAACCGTTACTGTAACCGTGTACTTCGTACACTTATTCGGGGAAACAGCTGCACCGTTATTAGTCCAAGTTCCATCTTTGTGTTCGGGTTCAATGACATAGCTCCACGACTCGCTGCCTGCAGTAAAGGTATAGGTGATTTTCGCATAATCGTTCGCATGTGCTCCGCGACCCAAGTTTGCATAATGGGCAGTGGTTTCATTCACCAGATCCACCAAGTTAGCGTTATTGGACAAGTAGATTGTCTTATCGTTTTTCGTCGCAGTATACTTCAGAGGTACATCAACCGTAGGCTGCGGGAACGTCTTTACCGGCGTACTTTCCTGATTATCCTTATAGATACCCGATGTTTCAGGAACGTTTGTGGGCACGTTATTGCCGCCCAGGAAGGCATCCTTTTGCTTTATGGTAATTTGAACCATCAGCTTCGTACCACGGTAAGTAATCTTATCGCCGTCCTTTACTTCGCCGACAAAATTCTCTTTGTAATTGAATCCTGTCACATCAACTGTTGTTCCATCCGACGATACAGTTGCTTTGATAGAATCATCCGTCACCTGTGTGGATTCTCCAAACGTGTATTTTGTTCCGGTTTTTCCTGTGCAGTCAGCCGTAAACACTTTCACGTCCGGCTTCCCGTCTTTATAAACCATTTCAAAATACGGCGAAATAACATCCCTCAATACAGCCTTTTCATCCAACGTGCTGCTGGTGCCGCCTACTTCTCCGGAAATCTTTTCAAAGATATCTTCCAATTCGCCAGCATCTTTGGCTACCAGATAGTAACCGCCCTTGTCATTTCCGTTGCCATAATTGCCCATAGAAGTTGCATCGGGATAATTGCTGGAAACATACTGCATATAACGGTTCGGATTGTCATTGCCTTCCACATTGGCATTATTAAAGATACCAATGGTATAAACCGTCGCATTGTTTTCCTTTATGGCCTTCGCATTATTGATCGCACCATTAGCCACACCATTTTCAAACTGATTACCGCTGGTAGGCTCGCCGTCGGTGAACAGAATCACAACCTGGTTTCGTTCACCGTTAGTGGGATTCTCATTAAGAATTTTCTTTGCCATCTCCATGCCAAGATCGGCACGGGTAGCACCGTTGGTTGCAATTGCGTTTATTGCATTATCCAAAATTTTCTCATTGCACCCAGTTAAAGCTGCTTTGTAATCTTCTGTGGTGAGTTGATTGTACGCTTTACCAACAGAATCATTGTCTCCGCTTCCGTATTCACTATTATTGCCTGCGATACTTAAAATTTCCGTGTTGTTGCCATAACCACTCTGCGATGCAAATCCCACAATAGCAATTTTATGATCTACACCATTTGTCGAGGCATCTTCACGGACACTTTCTACAAAACTATTTACCGCATCCTTTAACGCATTTACTCGAGAAATTGTAGTAGAATGGGCAACTCTTTTGAATACGCCGCTATTCTCATCCACAGAAGTTGTCCAACCAAAAAGCCAGCATTTTTTGGTGTGAATCGTAGCTTCACATGTATCACAGGAGAATGTAAATTCAAAGCCTGTTGGGGCTGTTATTCCCCCCCACTTCCATTCACGTGATACATTCAATTCATGATAGCTTCCATCACTTGCAAGGTGATAAGTAGGATTTCTATATGCTTCAGAATAAGTGCCATCAAATATTTCATATGTAACTTTATAATCGTATTCAAACGGGTCCGCCATACTTCCGGACTGGTCCAGCACCAGTACGATATCCGTCGGCTTGCTTTCAGTCACAATTTTCAAATCGCCTGTTGCATAAGCCTCCAAATTCAGAGTATATGTTCCATCAGTATTCGCAGTTGCGGTTTTGTTTACTTCAATTCCTTCCGCTTCGCTGGTGCCGGTTCCGGAATTCCGAAGCATCGGCGCGCTGCGGCTCATCATGGTCATTGGCACACCTGCATTTTCCACCAGCGGGCCAACCTGTAAGAAAGGAACAGGCTGTGTACCGTTTACGGAAAACACCGGAGATACATAAGTCAGCAAGTTATATCTTGCTTCCAGTTCTGCATAAACGTCTGCATTCAGTTCGTTCAGCGCCGCTTTCTCCTCGTCCGTCAAAGAAGCAAACTTTTCAACGAAGGCATCATCGTCCATCGCCGCCAGCTCATCCAGCAGCTTGGACAAGTCAATTTGCTCTACCCGCAGCGTGTACTCCGCCAGGGCTTCCTCGCCCAGAGCTTCCAGAGCGGCGGTCTGCTCTTCGGTCAGCTCGCTTACGGCCTTCAGGAAAGCTTCGTCGTCCTCAATGGCCATCAGCTCATCCAACAGGGCCTGGCCGTCGATGGCAGGCTCTTCGCTGGGGGCCGGAGTCTCGCTGGGCACAGGGCTCTCGCTGGGCGCGGGAGTTGCGCTGGCAGCAGGGGTCTCGCTGGGCTGCGCGCTGGCGTTCGGGGCCTCGGTGGCCTCGGGAGCCGCAGAGGGCTCGGCGCTGGGCTCTTCACTGGGAGCAACAGTCTCAGCCGGGGCCTGGGTGGGCTCGGCAGTGGGCTGCTCGTTCTCGGTGACAGGCTCAGCAGTGGGCTCGGCCACAGGCTCCTCGGTAGGAGCAGGCTCGGCAGTGGGCTCCACGGCCACAGGCTCCTCCGCAGGAGCTTCCGATGCAGGAACTTCTTCCTCCGGCAGGGTCACTTCCTCGGTCTCCTCGACCACCTCGACCGCCGCCTGGCTGCTGGCAGCGATCTCGCTGGCCGCCTCGGCGAAGGCGCTGTTGGGCACAATGCTGGCGATCATCATTACCGCCAGCATCATGCTGAGTAAACGGCTCCACATTTTATGTTTCATAGTCTGTTTCCTCCCTAACCGGATTCGTTGGCTGCGCAAGATCTGATTCGTCCTGCGGGAGTGACTCGTCTTCCAGGGTTGCGTCCACCGCGCTGTCCATCAGCTTGATCAGCTCCAGCGCACTGCGGAAATTCGCTTT
>CALWEB010000207.1 GCA_944376955.1 uncultured Agathobaculum sp.
TATGTGATCCCGCCTGATTCTTCAATTAATGTGGGATTGAACGCGGTGTCCTTTTTGACATCCGGAACCCTTGGAATTCCGGGGGTCGGACTGCTTTACGGGATTATGTGCTATCAGATTTTGTGAGTTTTTTACAAAAATCGGCGGATTTGATTTGAGGTATAGACAAATTAAAATCCGCCGTTTATAATGCGTCTTACACAACAGGAATTCACCGGTTGTCACACCGGCTTTTGAGGGAAAGCATACGGTGTCAGAATGTCGGCTTAAGAAAAAGCCGGCTGTCATTATCTTTATCGTGCTGCATGAGATCGCGGCAAAATTCAGATTATGTCAGAAGAAAAAAGAAGAAATGTATCAGGCAGTTTTGTAGTCTGTGACGTGCAGGAAGAGTATATTGAACATCTTTTTGCGGTCCTGTCGGAACAGCTGTCAGAAGTGTATCAGTTTCAGCTTTTTCATGATCCGGACAGAGTGATGGAATTTGTGAGAAGGGAGGAGACGGAAGCACTTCTGATCGCTGAGGAGTGCCGGGTAAATACAGAAAATTTACCGGGAATACAGAAGATATTTGTACTCACGGACGTCATGAAAGACTGCGCAGAAAAAGATGTTATCCCTGTATTCCGCTACCAGTCGGCCGACCGGATATTGGAAGAGATAAAAAACGGGATGTGCATACCTGACAGAAGGATTTCTGTCAGAAAAAATGGGAGAAAACGTATCCGGGATGAGCCGACAGAGGTCAAAGTACAGGAGAAAAAACGTAATATGATTTCCCGGGAGGGGCAGCAGACACGGGGAATGATCGCAGTGTATTCCCCTGTGCACAGGATCGGAAAGACGAGATTTGCCATGCGGCTGGGAGAAAAACTTTCGGCCCGGGTTCCGGTGCTTTATCTCAATCTGGAAGGATATTCAGGAGGCAGTTATTATTTTCCGGAGAACACTGGGAAGGATCTGGGAGATCTGATCTACTGTATGAAACAGGAGAGAACGGATCATGGTCTTAAGATCAGTTCCATGACCGGGAGGTCGGGCGGGATGGATTATATCATGCCGATGGAAAATGAGTCCGATTTAAGAGCGGTAAAAGGTGAAGAATGGATCAGTCTGTTCTCGCAGATCCTTGAAAAGTGTATCTATGAAGTGATCATTCTGGATCTTGGAGACTGCATCGACGGGCTGTACGATATCCTGAGAAACTGTGCGAGAATCTATACACCTTATATTCGGGAAGGCGCGGCTGTTGCAAAACTGGAACAGTATGAAAGAAATCTCCGGACGACAGGATACGGCGATATTCTGAGCCGTACAGTAAAAAAAGACATGCAGAAGAGACATTCTGATGTGGAAAGGAATGAGGCCGGAAAATGATAAAGTCAGAACTGCTTTATGAAAAGGTGATGTTTCGACTGGATATGACAAGGGAGACGGGAGAGGAAGAACTTCAGGAAATTATCCTTGCCGTTCTTGAAGAAGCGGCAGAAGAGGAATTCCTTCCGCTGAGTGATAAGATCCGCATCAGCAGAGAACTGTTCAATGCATTCCGGCGTCTGGATATTCTTCAGGACCTGATCGAAGATGATTCTATAACAGAGATTATGGTGAACGGAACAGAGAATATTTTTTATGAAAAAGGCGGAAGACTTTATCGCACGGACAGGCGTTTTATCTCGGAGGAGAGATTATGTGACGTCATCCAGCAGATTGTAGGTGAGACAAACAGGTATGTAAATGAATCGTCTCCTGTTGTGGATGCAAGACTGAGAGACGGATCGCGTGTCAATGTGGTCTTAAAACCGGTCGCCGTTAACGGTCCTATCATGACGATCAGGAAATTTCCCTCGGAGGCCATTACGATGGAGCAGCTTGTCCGGATGGGGAGTCTGACCGAAGAGGCGGCAGCGTTTATCCGGAGACTGGTGGAGGCAAAATACAATATCTTTGTCAGTGGTGGGACAGGAGCCGGAAAGACGACTTTTCTAAACGCAATGTCGGACTATATTCCGAAAGAGGAACGCATCATAACCATTGAAGACAACGCCGAGCTTCAGATACAGGGTGTGGACAATCTGGTGCGTCTGGAAGCAAGAGGAGCCAACCTTGAAGGTGAAGGCGCGGTGACGATCAGGGATCTGATCCGGTCGGCTCTCAGGATGAGACCGGACAGAATTATTGTCGGTGAAGTCAGGGGAGAAGAGACGGTGGATATGATCTCGTCCGCGATGTTGAACGGACACAGCGGATCTATGTCTACCGGACACGCAAATAATCCGGCTGATATGCTTCACAGACTGGAGACGATGATGATGATGGGAATAGATCTTCCGCTTCAGGCAATCCAGAGGCAGATCGCGTCTGCGCTGGACATTATTATCCATCTCGGAAGACTCAGGGATAAGAGCAGAAGAGTGCTTAAGATAGAGGAAGTACTTGACTGCGGCGACGGCAGGATCAGAACCGGGACATTATATGAATTCAGGGAGGAGGGGATGAAAGATGAAAAGATTGAAGGATGCCTTGTGAAGACTGGCGATATCAGGAACAGGGAAAAGCTTGTGGCTGCAGGATATCAGGAAATCTGAGTATATTCTGGGAGCTGTGCAAACGACGGGAATATTTCTGCTGATACTATATGTGTTCTATGGAACATTTATAATTGCT
>CALWEB010000208.1 GCA_944376955.1 uncultured Agathobaculum sp.
TGAAGACCCCACAAAAAAGACATTGTGGTTTTAGTATATATATATTGGCTACACTGCCTGGCTCACCAAGTGTATGGCCAACAGGTATACAAATATTGGACCAGAGAGATTATCGCATTACAAAGGAGTAAGAAAATATAAAGATTACCCGTGTCCAGGGCACGCAGAAGGGCTTCAAAAGGAGCCAGGCTCCACCCATTCCGGTCACTCAGGTGAAATTGCGTTCACCTGTGCCCCTGCGGCTGACTCAGCGCTTGCCTCAGACAGTCAATCAGAGGTTCAGGCCGTGATTCAACGGTTACCATACACACTCCATTTCATTTCACTCCACACCACTTCATTTTATTTTTCTCCACTCCTCTCCATTTCATTTCCGGCCACTGCATTTTATTTCATTTCCCTCAACACCACTCCATATCATTTTTCTTTATCAACTCCAGTCTGTTTCATTTACCTCCTCTCCACTGTTTTATTTCCCACCACTCCAGTCAACTCCATTTCATTTCCCTCTTCCCCACATAATTAAATTTCCCTCTAGTCCTCTTCATCAAATTTTCTTCCACCACACTCCACTTCATTGCCCACCAGGCCACTTAGTTTTATTTCCCTCCACTCAACTCCATTTTCTTTTACTCGACTCTACACTGTTCCCCTCCAGTCCTTTCTATTGCATTTCCCTCCACTCCAGTCCATTCCATTTCCTGCCCCTGCATTCCACTCTTTTTTTTTCTCCACTCCGCTCCACTCCATTTCCCTGCACTCCACTGCACTCCATTTTCTTTCACTGCCCTTCACTCCTCTGCATTTCGCACAACTCCACTCCTTTTCATTTACCTGTGCTCCACTGCACGCCATTTCATTTCCCTCCACTCCATTCCATTTAATTTCCCTCAACTCCTATCCATTTTTTTCCTCCACTTAGCTCCATTTTATTTCCAACCACTCAATTTCATTTCCCTCAACTCCTCTTCATTTTTTTTCCCTCCCACTCAATTTCATTTCCTGCCACTCCTTACAATTTCATTTCCCTCAACACCACTTCGTATCGTTTCCCTTCTTTCAACTCCTCTCTTTTTCATTTCCCTCCACTCCCCTCCCTATCGTTTCCCTCAACTCCATTTTACTCCACTCCATTTCTGTTCACTCCTTTCAACTCTATTGCACTTCCCACCACTCCACTATTTTTCATTTCCTGACAGTGTGTTTCTCTCCATTTCATTTCTCTCCACTCAACTCCTCTCAATTTTTTTCTTTCCACTTCATTTCATTTCCCTTCACTCCACTCCATATCGTTTGCCTCAACTCCCCTCCACTCTACTGCATTTCCCACCACTCCACTCTTTTCTATTTCCCTCCAAGTCATTCCTTTCCGTTTCATTTTCCTCTACTACACTCCACTCCACTCCATTTCCCTGCACTCCACTGCACTCCATTTTGTCTCACTCCCCTCCACTCCTCTGCATTTCCCACAACACCTCTCCTTTTCATTTCTCAATGCTCCACTGGACGCCATTTCATTTCCCTCAACTCCACACAATTTCATTTCCACACACTCCATTTCATTTCACTCCACTCCTCTTCAATTTATTTTTCCTCCCCCACTCCATTTCATTTCCTGCCACTCCTTACCATTTCATTTCCTTCAACACCACTTCATATCATTTCTCTTCTTTCAACTCCACTGTTTCATTTCCCTCCACTCCAGTCCACATAGTTTCCCTCATCTCCACTTTTCTCCACTCCATTTCTGTTCACTCCTTTCCACTCTATTGAACTTCCCACCACTCCACTCTTTTTCATTTCTTGCCAAGTCATTCATCTCCTTTTCATTTCTCTCCACTCAACTCCTATCAGTTTTTTTCTACTTTCCACTCCATTTCATTTCCCTTCACTTCACCTCCATTTCATTTCCTAGCACTTCATTTCATTTCACTCCACACCACTTAATTTTATTTTCCTCAACTCCTCTCCATTTCATTTCCAGCCACTACATTTTATTTCATTTCCCTCAACTCCACTCCATATCAGTTTTCTTTATCAACTCCACTCTGTTTCATTTCCCTCCTCTCCACCTCATTTAATTTCCCTCTAGTCCTCTTCAACTAATTTTCTTCCACCCCACTCAATTACACTGCCCACCAGTCCACTCAGTTTTATTTCTGTGCAGCCCACTCCTTTTCCTTTCCCACCACACCATTCCATTTAATTTCCTTCCTCCCCTACTCCATTTTGTTTTCCTCTACTTAGCTTCATTCCATTTCCCAGCCCTCCACTCCATGTCATTTCCTCCCATTCCTCTCAATTTTCTTTTCTTCCTCTCCGCTCTATTCATTTAACACTACTACATTTTATTTCATTTCCCACCACTCCGCTCCATTTCATTTACTTCCACTCAACTCCACTTCATTTCTTTACCCTCTACTCCATTTCATTTCCCTCCCCTGATTTTTGTTTCCTACAACTACGTTCCATTTCATTTCCCTCCTCTCCTCTTCATTTTATTTTCCCGCAGTCCTCTCCATTTCAGTTCCAAGCACGCCATTCGGTTCCATTTCCCTCCGCTCTTCTCCACTCTATTTCACTTCCCTCTGCTCCACTCCATATCATTTTCCTCCACTCCACCTCATTTAATTGTTCTCTAGTCCTCTTCATATTACTTTCTTCACTCTTCACCTTTTCTTTGACCACAGCGTTACTCCATTTTATTTCCCACCACTCCACTCTGTTCCCCTCCAGTCCTTTCTAATTCATTTCCTACCACTCCACTATTCTTCATATCCCGACCGCGCTTTCCACTCCATATCATTTCCCTCTAATCCACTCCACTCTATTTCCCGCAACTCCTTTTCATTTCCTGGCACTACATTCAACTCCATTTCACTTGTGTTCGCTCCACTCAGTTTCTATTCCTAATTATCCATTTCATTTTCCTTTACTCCACCACATTTAATTTTTCTCTAATACACTACATTTTACGTTCTTGAACGCCACTCCATTTCATTTGACATCACTCCATTCCGTTTCATTTCCCTCCACTCTATTCCAATTCTTTCCTCTCTAGACCATTTTTTTCCTCCACTCCTCTCCATTTCATTTGCCACCACTCTATTTCATTTCATTACCATCGAATCCACTCCATTTCATTTCCCAACCCTGTTGCCTTTTGCAGGCAACCGTGATGTTCGTTGCTTAGGGGAGCCTGCGGCTTGGCCATATACCGAGGTGACACCAATATGATGAGCGGTAAAATGGCCTCTATTCACTACTAAAACACAGCTTATATACATTTTTTACCTACAAAACCGTGCTGTCATGTCCCACTCTGATTGGTTCATACCAGA
>CALWEB010000209.1 GCA_944376955.1 uncultured Agathobaculum sp.
TTCCTCTGAGAAGGGAGTCACCCACCACAACCACCCTTCTTTCTTTCCTGACAGAGGCAGTCTGGAGGCATAGGGGGGACTGCCTTGCCTTAGGTTCCCTCCTCGGCACTTCACTCCACCCCATCTCATTTCCCTCCACTCCACTCCTTTTCCCTCCACTCTATACCATTTAATTACCCTCCACTCCAATCCACTCCACTCGATGTCATTTCCCTCCACTTATCTCTACATTTCTTTTCCCACCACACCCCTGCACTCCATTTCCCTCGACTCCACTCCACCCCATTTCATTTCCCTCCACTCTTCTCCATTTCATTTCCCTCCTATCCTCTCAGCTACATTTCATTTCCCTTCATACCATTCCAGTTCCCTCCACTCCACACCACTCCACTCCATTTCCCTGCACTCTACTCCACTCTACTCCATTTCACGTCGCTCCACTCATCTCTACTACATTTCATTTCACTCCACTCCACTGCACTCCATTTCCCTTGATCATTCTCCACTCCACCCCATTTCATTTCCCGCCACTGCATTCCGTTTAATTTTCCTCTACTGGCAACTGTCGCCCCATTTAACTTTCCTCCACTCCACTCCATTTCATTTCTGTCCTCTCCCCTCAACTACTTTTCATTTCCCTCTACTCCACTCCACTTTATTTCCCCCCGACCACTCCACTTCCCGCAATTGCACTCCATTCCATCTCATTTCCTTCCACTCCTTTCAACTCAATTTAATTTTCCTCCACTCCACTCTACTCCATTTCATTTGCCTGTGCTCCTCTCAACTCCTCTCTATTTCCCTGCACGTCACTCCACACCACTCCACTCCATTTCTTTCCTCTCCATTCCACTCCATTTTATTTCCCTTCCCTCCTCTCCACTCCATTTCATTTGCATACACTACACTTCATCCCACTTTATTTAATTTCCCTCCACTCCACTGCACTCCTCTCCATTTTATTTCCCTCAACTCCCCTCATCTCCACTCCATTACATTTCTCTCCAGTCCCCTCCACTCCACTCCAGTACATTTTTCTCCACTCCACTCAACTCCAGTCCACTCTACGCCATTCCAATCCACTCCACTGCACTCCATTTCCATCCACTCCTAACCACTCAATTTCATTTCCCTCCCTTCCACTCCACTCTACTCCATTTCATTTACCTCTACTCCACTCTACTCCATTTCATTTCCCTGCACCCCACTCAACTCCTCTCTATTTCCCTCAACTTCACACCACTTAATTTCATTTTTCAACTGTACTTCACCCCATTCTTTTCTTTCCACTTTACTCCTCTCCTTTTCCCTCCACTACACTCTACTCCATGTCATTTCCCTCCACTCATCTCCACTACATTTCGCTTCCCTCCACTCCCCTAAACTCCATTTCCTTCGACTGCACTCAACTCAACCCTGTTTTTTTTCCCTCCACTTCACTCCATTTCATTTCTCTCCACTCCATACGACCCCTTTTCATTTCCCATTTTTTCTTCTCTATTCCATTTCTTTTCATTCCACTCCACTAAAATCCACTCAACTCCATTTCCGTCCACTCCACCTAATTCAATTTCCCTCCATTTCACTCCATTCCTTTTAATTTCCTTTCCTCCACTCTATTACTTTTAATTTCCCTTTACTCTACTCCACTCCTCAATTTCATTTCTCTCCTCTCCACTCAATTTAATTTCCCTCCTCTCCACCCCTCATCATTTCATTTAATTTCCCTCCACTCCAATCCACTCCACCCCATTTCATTTCCCACCACTCTACTCCATGCCTCTCCATTTCATTTCCCTCAAATACCTACTATGCAGTTCCGTTTCATTTCCGTCAACTCCTGTCCACTCCTCTCCACTCCATTTAATCTCCCTCCGTTTCCTTACACTCCATTTCATTTCCCTCCACTGCATTCCACTCCATTTTGCTCTATTCCACTCCATTCATCTCCACTGAACTCCACTCCACTCCACTCAACACCAATTCAATTCACTTCATTTCATTTCTCTCATCTCCACTCCATTCCACTCCGATCCACTTCTTTTCCCTCCACTCCACTAACCTCCATTCCACTCCATTTCATTTGCCACCACTCAACTCCACTCCTCTGCACTAGATTTTACTCAACTTCCCTCAACTCCATTTCATTTCACTATACTCCACTCCGCTCTATTTCATTTCCCTACAATCCACTCAAGTTTATTTCCATTTCCTAATCTAAATTTCTTTTTTCTCCACTCCACTACACTCCACTCCATTTCCTTCCACTCCACTCCATCCAATTTCATTTCTATCCACTTTACTCATCTCCACCCCTTTTCATTACCTTCCCTCCATTCCACTCCACTCCATTTCACCTCTTTCCATTACATTCAACTCCATTTCATTTCCTTCCACTGCACTCCACTCCCTTTCCCTCCACTCCACTCCACTCCTCGCCATTTCATTTCCCTCATCTCCACTCCACTCAACTCCATTTATTTTCTTTCCCCTCCACTCCACACAACTCCACACGATTTCCCTTCACTCCACTGCATTCCACTCTTCTCCACTCCATTCCATTTCCCTCCACTGCACTCCACTCCTTTTCATTTCCCACCACTCTACTCCACTCCTCTCCATTTCCCTCCACACCAGTCTATTCATTTCCCTCAAATACATGCCACTCCTCTCCTTTTCATTTCCGTCCAATCCTGTACACTCCACTCCACTCTACTCCATTCCACTCCACTCTACTCCACTTCATTTCGTCTCTTTTCATTACATTCAACTCCATTTCATTTCCTTCCACTGCACTCCACTCCCTTTCCCTCCACTCCCTTTCCCTCCACTCCACTCGACCCCATTTCATTTCCCTCCAATCCATCCACTCCAAATCCATTTCATTTCCCTCCACTACAATCCACTCCACTCCACTCCACTCCATTCCACTCCATTCAATTTCCCTCAACTCCACTCCACTCAACTCCTCTTCAGTAAATTTCTCTCAATTTCCCTCAAATCTGCTCCATTTCATCTCACTCTGCTCCACTCCCCTCCATTTCATTTCCCTGTGCTCCACTCCTCTCCATTTCATTCCACTCCACACCAATCCACTCTAGTTCATTTCCTTTCTCTCTTCTAAATTTCATTTTTCTCCACTCCACTCCACTCCTTTTCCCTCTACTTCACTCCACACCAGTCCTCCCCATTTCATTTCCTTCCTCTCCACTCTGTTTGAATTAATTTTCCTCCTCTTCACTCCATTTCATTTCTGTTCACTCTGCTCTACACAGTTCAATTTCCCTCCACACCACTCAACTCCATTTCATTTCTCTGC
This sequence comes from uncultured Agathobaculum sp., assembly GCA_944376955.1. Taxonomy (GTDB): domain Bacteria; phylum Bacillota; class Clostridia; order Oscillospirales; family Butyricicoccaceae; genus Agathobaculum. The sequence continues at coordinate 3,320 of CALWEB010000209.1, forward strand.
ACTCTACTCCACTCTATTTCATTTCCCTCCACTCCACTCCACTCCCCTCCCCTCCACTCCCCTCCACTCAACTCCGCTCCGCTCCGCTCCACTCCACGTCACTCCATTTCCTTCCACTCCACTCCACTCCATTTCATTTCCCTCTACTCCACTGCACTCCACTTTTCCCAATTTCTTTTCTCTCCACAACACTACACTCCACCCCATTTCATTTCCCTCTGGTCCACTCCGCTTCATTTCTTTCCAAACAAATCCACTCCACTACATTTCATGTTCCTCCACACCACTCTATTTCATTTCCCTCCATTCCTCACTAGTCCGCCCTATTTCATTTCCCTCCACTCCATTTCGATCCATGTCATTTCCCTCCACTCCAGTACATTTCATTTCCCTCCACTCTACTCCATCCATTTCATTTTACTCCACTCCACTTAACTTCTCTCCAATTAATGTCCCTCCACTTCACTCTACTCCATTTCTTTTCCCTCCACTCAATTCTACTGTACTCCATTTACCACCACTCTACTCCACTCCATTTCATTTCCCTTTTCTTCACTCAACTCCATTTCATTTTCCTCAGCTGCACACCCCACCATTTTTATTTCCATCCACTCCACTCCCTTTCTCTTCATGTCCCTGCGCTCCACTCTGCTCCACTCAATTTAACCTCCACGTCACTCCGTTCCAGTTCATGTCACTCCAATCCATTTCATTTCCCTCCCCTCAAGTCTACTCCATTTCATTTCCCTGCACTCCATCCAGTTCCACTCTATTTCCCTCCACTCATCTCCAGTCAATTTTGTTTACCTCAGCTGCACTCCACTCAACCCCATTTCATTTCCCTCCAGTCCATTCCACTCCATTTCCGTCCACTCCACTCCATCCAATTTCCCGTCATTCCACTCTTAGCCATTTCATTTCCCTGAACTGCACACCACTCCACCCCATTTCATTTCCCTCCACTCCACTCCATCCAATTTCATTTCTATCCACTTTACTCGTCTCCACGCCTTTTCATTTCCTTCCCTCCACTCCACTCCATTTCATCTCTTTCCATTACATTCAACTCCATTTCATTTCCTTCCACTGCATTCCACTTCCTTTCTCTCCACTACACTCTACACCACTCACCTCCACTCCACTCAACTCCATTTATTTTCTTTCCCCTCCACTCCACACGATTTCCCTCCACTCCACTGCACTCCACACTTCTCCACTCCATTCAATTTCCCTCCACTGCATTCCACTCCTTTTCATTTCCTTCCACTCCACCCTACTCCACTTTATTTCCCTGTTCTCCACTGAACTCCAGTTCCCTTGAATCCACTCTGTTGCAGTGCATTTCATTTCTTTCCACTCCATTCCACTCCACTCAATTTCATTTCCCTACACTCTACTCAACTGCATTTCATTTCCCTCAACTCCACTCCACTCCTTTTCTCCTCGACTCAACTCTGTTCCACCCCATTTCATTTTTCTCAGTTTCACTCAATTTCATGTCCCTCCAGTACACACCAGTCCGCCCCATTTAATTTCCTTCCACTTCACTCTACTCCATTTAATTTCCCTCCACTCCACTCTACTCCATTTACCTCCACTACACTCCCTTCTTCTTCATTTCCGTGTACTCTACTCTATTTCACTCAATTTAATTTCCATGGCACTCCACTCCATTTCATTTCCCTCCACTCCACACAACTCCAATTCCCTTGACTGCACTCCATTCCACTGCATTTCATTTCCCTCCGCTCAATTCCACTTTACTCCATTTCATTTCCCTCCACTCCACACAACTCCAATTCCCTTGTCTGCAGTCCATTCCACTGCATTTCATTTCCCTCCACTCAATTACACTTTACACCATTTCATTTCCCTCAACTCCTCTCCACTCAATTTCCCCTGACTCCACTCTACTCCACCCCATTTCATTTCCCTCAATTTCACTCTATTTCATTTCCCTCCACTCCACACCAGTCGGCCCCATTTAATTTTCCTTCACTTCAGTCCATTTCATTTCTCGCCACTCCTCTCCTCTAAACTTCATTTCCCTACAATCCACTCTACTCTACTCCATTTACCTCAACTCCACTCCACTCCTCTCCACTCCATTTCATGCCCCTCCAATCCACTCTACTCCATTTCATTTCCCTCTACGTCATTCTACTTTACTCCATTTACCACCACTCCATTCTTCTCTACTCCATTTACCTCCACTCCTCTCCGTTTCATTTCCTTCCACTCAACTCTACTGCATTTGATTACCCTCCACTCAACACCTCTCCACTGCATTTCATGTTCCTCCACTGCTCACCATTCAACTGTACTCCATTTACAACCAATCCAATCTTCTCCATTTCCCTCAGCTGAACTCCTCTCCTCCCCATTTCATTTCCCTCAACTCCACTCCGTTCCTTTTCATTTCCCTGTGCTCCACTCTACTCCACTCCAATTAACCTCCACACCACCCCATTAAATTTCATGTCACTCTACTCCACTGCACTCCACTGCACTCCACTCTACTCCTCTCCTTTTCATTATACTCCACGTTACTCTACTCCATTTATTTACCTCCCACTTCACTCCACTCCACTCTATTTCATTTCCCTCCAATCCACTCCCCTTCACTCCATTTTATTTCCCTCCACTCCAGTGAAGAATGAAAACTGGGCTCTGCAGTAAAAGAGAGAAGGGCTTCACAGGAAGAAAAGGGGAAGGAGCTTCACAGAAACTGAGATGGGGCAAATAGAGATAGTTTATGTAAAGAGTGTTAGAAAATACGGGGTTGCAAGCACTTTCAACGACACTAGGTCTGGAAAAACAAGGGGGATGAAGGCCATAATGATAAGG
>CALWEB010000210.1 GCA_944376955.1 uncultured Agathobaculum sp.
TGATCTCGACCTGAATATGCAAAAGCCCGTTTTCCATGCGGTAGTACATCCGTGGAAAACGGGCTATTTTCGTTTTCTTATTCGAGCTGGGTAAATCCCTAAAAAAGCTGTCCTGCCTTGTCTGTTCGGCCTGTTCATACCATTGGTTTTCCAGCACCATGCGCGCTAACTTTTGACGGTGGGATAACTGCCGGACAGCATCCGGAAACAGGTGTCGCAACAGTACGATTATCGTAACAGCGAAAACACCTGCTGCAAGAAGGGTAAACAGCCGATAGGTCATATTCACACCACAATCTGATGCAAGCAAACCGCGCCACCCGGATTTCAGCACCGTCCACAGATTGAGCAGAACGAAAGATAGACAAAATACAGCAAAACCGACACCGCACGCTGCCTGAAACACCAAATCCTTGTCCGACGCACGGATACGCTTACCGCGATACCGGAAGCGCTTCATAACGGTCACGCCTTCTTATCCGGCTGGCCGTCCTTGCGCGGCTGGACGGGCTGTCCGCCGCCCGTTGCACCAGCCTGTTCCGGCTTTACCAGCACAATATCGTCCGCCTTGACATATCCTGCCGCCGTCTATCTGCGTGATATCCCCCAAGTGGAGCATATCCGGGAAATGTCGCCGGGTAATGGACACCGGCGCTCTGGCGATCTCGCTTGCCCACACAGGGACAATGCCACAACGCGATGCGGCCAGCGGAAAAACACCAATGCCGTCAAACAGGCTGCCGAGCCTAAGCGCGGGCACGGACAGACCTCTTGCGGTTTCGCGCCCGGACGCCGCCCATCGCACTCCACTTCGGCGCTTTGCCCCGGATACGGGAAAGGCAGTCACAGCGCTCGTCCGGGTCTAAATTCGCCCCGCAATAGGGGCAGGTGTGATAGTACATGAGTTGTCCTCCTTTTGATGATTGGTTGATGACCTGCACAGATACCGGCGGCGGTCGAGCATTGTAAGCGGCGGTTTTGGGGCATAAAAATAACCGCCCGGATAGGGCGGTTGGGTGGGTTATTCGATTGTACATTTTCGACCTCTTAAAATAGAATTTGAATTTTCCAATATTTTATAGTATGCTCTACTTAAAGATATTTTGTAGAACAGCAATTTAATGCAATAAATATGAGGGGGATAAAAATGATATCGAAGTTTGATAAAATAGATAATTTTGCAATATTTAAAAATTTCGATTGGAATGCTCATGTTTTAAATCCTGATCTAACCCCGATTTTATTTGGTGAAATTAATGTTATTTATGGCAGAAATTATTCTGGGAAAACGACCCTTTCAAGGATATTAAGAAGTATTGAAATCAAATGTTTACCCGAAAGGATTGAAAATCCTCAGTTTTCTATCTTGTGTAGCGATGGTAAGAGAATAAATGAAGAAAACTATGCTACTAGCGATTTAATAATACGTGTGTTCAATGAAGACTTTATTAAAGAAAACCTGAAATTTCTTATTGATCCAGAGGGAGAAATACAGACATTTGCAATTATCGGAAAAACAAATACAGATGTAACTGATCGTATAGAAGCTCTAGAAACCGAAATAGGTAATAATGACAAGGAATCTCCTACCGGACTTTATCGCGCATTATATGATGCTTCAAAACAGGTTCTTGAATCTAATTCCATAAAATTAAGGACTAATGAATCATTAAAAGGAATGCTTGCAAAAAAAGCTACTGATCGTGAGTCCGGTATTAAATATCGCCCTGAATTATATGGAGACCAAAATTATAACATTACCAAACTACAACATGATATTTCTGATGTGTATGATGCAAAATACACGCCTTTATCTCCCTCTATTAGAAGCAGTCTTGAAAAGATCATATCTGAGCGTCATAAACCTAAAGTTGCAGATATTATTAAGCCAAATTTACATTTAAATGATTTTCTTGTCACTGCACAGCAGTTACTATCACAAAAGATAGGCGATTCAAACAAAATTCAAGAGTTATTATCAGATATTGCCTTAAACGAATGGGTTAAACAAGGTATCAAATTGCATCATAATACACGACAGTATTGTGCATTTTGCGGTAATTTAATATCTGACACTCGTTGGCATTTACTTTTCCAACATTTTGATGAAGATTCAAGAATACTTCAAGAAAAAATATCACAATTACTTATGCGAATTGAAAAAGAAAAAGAAAAATTAGCTCCCCCCTCAATCGATAAATCTCAATTCTATTCAGAATTTTTTGACCAAATCAAATCCTTATTAGACAAATATAATAGTATTATTGATCCCTATCTAAAGAATCTAGAATCGATTATAGTAGCACTTAATAAAAAGTTACAACAAATTACAAAGGTCATTGATTGTCCAAAAATCAACGTTGATTTGAATAGTATAAACCAATGGTATGATGATATCTCAACGATCATATCAAATAATAATCAATACTCTTCAAAGTTGGAAGAAAAGAGAAAAAATGCCCAAACAGAATTGCGATTAGATTCAATTTATCAGTTTTGTCAACAGATAGGTTACAATGATCAAAAAAAGCTACTCAAACAACTTGATGAGAAAACAGAAAAACTTAAAACAAACCAAGATCAAATTTCAAGTCAAATAACTGCAAAATCCAAGGAGCTTGAATCTTTAAAAATGCTTCTTACCGATGAGCAAGGTGGTGTTAAGCAGGTAAATAAATACTTAAACCATTTTTTTGGACACAAATATTTATCGTTGCAGGCAGTTGAAACCGAAAACACCGGAAATAAACAGGTAAAATTTCAAATTACACGCCAAGATAAACCAGCATATAATTTAAGTGAAGGCGAATGTAGTTTAATAGCTTTTTGTTACTTCATTGCTCGTCTCGACGATGTCAACACCTTCGGGAAAAAGCCGATGATATGGATAGATGATCCCATATCCAGCTTGGATTCAAACCATATATATTTTATATATAGCTTAATTCAAGCCAAAATATGCAAGGAGGTACTCTTTAGCCAACTTTTTATTTCAACTCATAATCTTGATTTTCTAAAATATCTAAAAAGGTTAAAAGCATTTAAATGGAACAGTACAAAAAATAAATATGAGAGTTGCTCTAGATGCTCGTTGATGATAGAACGAATTGGTGAAAAATCCATCATTCGCCCTATGCCAAAATACCTAAAGGAAAATGCAACTGAATTTAATTACCTTTTCTCAATAATTTACCACTGTTCACAAATCACTAGCATAACTGACGAAAACCACTCTTTAGTGCATGATTTTGGCAATAATGCACGCAAATTTCTTGAAATATATTTATATTTCTGCTATCCAGATAACTCCGAAGAATTATTGCAAAAAATGAAACGTTTTTTTGAACCTGAACTAATTCCGGCTATTCTTATTGATCGGATTGATAATGAAGGTTCACATGGATTATCTCTAGAAAAATCAACAGGTTATGATATCAGCCCTGAAGCAATTGATGCAGCAAAATGCATTGTTCGGCAATTAAAAGAAAAACATAGAGAACAATATGATGCGTTAGTGAAGAGTATCGATGCAGTATAGCAAATTTGGCTTTTGCACATTTAAACAACGATCCCATCAAATACTCTTAGTTTGTAAATCGAGTTGATAGGCAGCCCTTAATACGTCTGTCAAAATGTCTGTCAAACTTCCGTCATTTCAGAAAACAGCCCTCTGAAACGATCTCCGCACCCTGCTTTTGCACAACACAAATTTCAGAACTTTTTTGCAACTTATTCCACGAAAAACAATTCTTCTGCCGAATTTTCGTTCTTCTTTAAATGGAATCAGTACAACCAGAAAACACACGGAAACACACCATAATTTACACATTCTGGTAACTCTGACTCTGTTTGTGAGGGTTCGAATCCTTCTTCGGCTGCCAACGAAAAAGCAGCTTTTCTGATGAAAAGCTGCTTTCAGCCTGTCGAGAAACCCGGCCTATGCGTCAAGCATAAGCCGGGTTTCTGGCGTATAAAGGCCAAAAGAGTACAAACATGAATGGAGAAGACTTCTCCTTCGTAAGCGTAAAATCTAACCACGCCTTGTTCCAATAAGTGTAATATGAAACAATACCTCCGTGTAGTGTCAGACAGTGCACGGTAGTGTCGTACACTGCCAGCGAAGCGGAGGTATTATTATGAACA
>CALWEB010000211.1 GCA_944376955.1 uncultured Agathobaculum sp.
TGCAAAAGGAGCTGCTGGACAAGCTGCTCAATCGGGAGGACTTCACCTGGAGCACCGACACCGACCCGGTGTTCGGAGAGTACCAGAAGCAGTACCTGCGGGAGGGGGAGCGGGCCACCGCCAATGCTCTGGCCCAGGCGGCGGCTGCCTCGGGGGGCCAGACTTCCAGCTACGCCGCCACAGCGGCGTCCCAGGCGGGAAACTACTACGCCTCCCAGCTCAGTGACAAAATCCCTGAGCTGTATGACCGGGCGTACCAGCGGTATTTGAGCGAATATGAGCAACTGGCCAACAACCTGGGGATGGTGAACACTCAGCAGCAGATCAGCTACAAGGAGTACCTGGACCGCCTGAATCAGTACAACCAGGATAAAAACTTTGCCTATCAGCAGCACCTGGACGACTATAACATGCTCTTGAGCTATCTGGACGCCGTCAACGGCCAGGAGCAGATGGACTACCAGGAGTACAAGGACAAGCTGGGCCAGTACAACGTGGACAAGGAGTTTGCCTACCAGCAGTATCTGGACAACTACAACAAGCTTCAGGGGTACTTCGATAGCCTCCAGAGCGCCAACGACTCGGAGTACCAGAAGTATCGGGATGAGCAGCAGCGGACGGACGCACAGAAACAGCAGTCCCAGCAGATGGCCCAGGCCCAGGTGGACGCCATGCTCCAGGCAGGGCGTGCGCCGTCCTCTGATCTGCTGAAGCAATCGGGATATACCCAAGAGTACGTCAATGCCATGATCGCTGCCTACCAGGCAAAACAGGCCGCACAAGCTGCATCATATCGCTCGTACAGATCGGGCGGAACAAGAAAATCCACCAACCCAACGCCACAGAAAAAGCCTACTTACAATCCGAGAGGGTCGGGGAATCTGGTCAGCGTACCGCAGTATGGAGAAATCACCTATGATGATCTGGAAATCTTGAAGAAGAAGGGGCTTGTGAGAGTAGACGGTGTCGATGCGAACGGGAAGCTGAAGGTCACGCCGCTGAAGAACAAGAACAACAGCGGGTTTATCCAGCTGACCAGATAAGGAGGCCGAAATATGCCATTCGTTGGAAAAAATAATTTGACCGCAAAGGAACGTCTGTATGGAGAGGCTATCCTCAACCAGACGAGAAGAGAGCGGGAGAAAGCGCAGCAGGAGGCGGAAGAAAAGGCCAGACGGTGGGCCAGTCTCCAAATGGACAACGCCGACAAAGGCCCTATGCCTTCCCCCAGAGAGATGATCTCTCTGGGGGGGCAGGCCCTGACCTCCGGGACCGTGCAGACCGCCGCAGATGCCATCCAGAGGATGCGGCAGCAAATGCTGGAGCAGGAGCAGCGGCGGAAGGAGGCGGAGAGACTCCGGGAATTGTATCAGCCTAAAACGGACCGGACGGCCAAGGACCTGGCAGGGATGCGGTTGGACGCCGGAGACTTTGCCAAGGTGGGAGGCCAGGCCCTGACCTCTGGGACGGTGCAGAGTGCGGCAAAGAGCCTGGGGAGCCACAAGCAATCCAAGCAGCCCTCTGGCCCTGTCAAGGTGGATCCCATGGGGGTATCATCGGAGCGGGATGCCCGCCTGGAACTGCTCAATGAAAACCTTCGGAGGCTGGAAGAGCAGAGGAAGATGCAGGAGGCCAAGGCCGCACCCAACCAAGAGGAGAGACAAGCGCAGCAGGAGGCCTTTTGGAGGGATAGAGCCCTGAGCACCGGATATAGCCCGATCAGCTCGGTGCAAATGAGCACCAGGCAGCAGGAGGCGGCCGAGAAGGCAGGAGCACTGAAAAACCAGGAGCGGGAGCTGGGCCAGTACATCAAGTACCTGGAAGGCCAGGGCGTACAGGACCGTGCCCAAAATGCAGTCACTGAAAGAGATGTGCAAAGAGGGCTGAATTCCACCATCGAAAAGGGGGATATCACGACCGGGAACGAGAAGGTTCGCTCTCTAGCCCGTGCCATCCAATACGGGAAGCTGGGGCTGGAACCGCATGGGTTCGATGAGACGGATATTTCCGCTAACATGAAATGGGCCGATGCCCTTACAGAGCGCCAGAAGGACACAATCCTGGCCTTTGCCGGAAGGGAAGACTGGGATGGTGCCCAAAGGTATTTGAACAGCATATCGGACCAGCTGAATCAGAAGGTGGCGGAATCTGAGTATAAGGACTTGGGCACAGCGGGGAAGGCATTGTACTGGGCACCTGCAGGAATCGACCAGTTTGCAAGCGGAATTGTCCAGCTTGGAAACAGTGAGGCGAGAAATCGAACTGTGACCAACCGTGTGTCCCAGATGGTCCAACAGGACGCCTATGATACGCACCCGGCCCTGGGTTTTGCCTACGACATGGGCACCAGCATCTCCAACATGACACCGTCCATCCTTCTGTCAGCAGTGGCGGGGCCTGCCCTGGGCGCTGCTGGATTGAGCGCAAGCACGGCGGGGGCCGTGGCCGGAGGGATTGGCTCCGCCGCCCTGGGCGCCTCCGCCGGCGGCAATGCCTACGCAGAGAAGCGTCGGCAGGGGTATTCCGAGGACGAGGCGGCGGCCTATGCCACCATGGTGGGAGCGTCCGAAGCAGGATTGCAATATGTGCTTGGCGGTATCTCCAAGCTGGGCGCCACGCCGCTGGCAAAGGCCACGGAGATGGTGTCGAAAATCGACACCGCATTTGGACAGGCGGCTCTGCACCTGGGGGCAAACATGCTCTCAGAGGGTGTGGAAGAAGGATTGCAGTCCGTCCTGGAGCCCGCCTTTGCCACGCTGATCTTGGACGAGAAGTACCAGGTCAGCCCACAAGAAGTGGTGACCTCTTTCCTGATGGGCGCCCTGACGGCGGGTCTCCTGGAAGGAATGGGGGCAGTCCGAGCCGGAAGAGCCGGGCAGGAGGTGGCCCGGAATGGCGGATTTGACGCCACCGCCGTGGACGGATACATGGGAGAGTCCGGCGTGGACTACTTCCGAGGTGTGACCAATGCGGGGGAGACAAGCCAGGCCATGGACATCCTGGACGACTACTACGGCCTGAGCCAGGGGCAAAACGAGGACGTCCGGGTGGACGTGGAGCGCCAGTATGCCATGCGCTCCGCCTGGTATGAGGGCCGAGACCAGGCCAGGAGAGCCACCGAGCAGACGGCCACGGAGGAGACGCAACAGGACAACGTAGGACAAGAGTGGACACAAGTGGACACCAATGGACAGGACTGGACACAAGTGGACACCAATGGACAGAACGGCACACCGGATACACAGGCCGTGGAGCCGGAGGGCTTGCGCCTGGGGGCCATGTGGGAGGATGCCCAGAGCCAGACGGCTCAGGGAACGCCCCAGGAGACCGCAGGAGCCGACCAAACCGCCCGCCTGGTGCAGGAGGCCAGAGACACGCTGGAAGCCGCCAGGGCCGCCCAGGAGGACCAGAGCGGGGAGCCTGAGGGTCTGCGCCTGGGGGCCATGTGGGAGGATGCCCAGAACCAGGAAGGGCAATTCCGACGGGCGCAGCCTGTCAACACAGCCCAACCGGAGGGCTTGACACTGGGGGCCATGTGGGCGGATAATGAGGCCAGCAATACCCAAAATCTGAATGAAGGAGCGGGAGTCAATGGACGAGAAGAAGATGCAGCCCCAGCAGCAGGAGCAGCAACCACAGCAGGAAGAGATTTACTTGATGGAGAACCGGGACGGGTTTATGGTCAGGGTCCCGGCCAGCAAGCTGGAGTCGTGGAAGAAGGCCCAGCAGGAGCCCCGCAGGCCTCTGAACAAAGCAGAACAGCAAGTGCAAGAAATGATCTTGCAAAGAATCTTCGGGGACAAGAAGTAAGCAGCCGCCAGCTTGGCCTCTCCAGGGGCACAGACACCGCAAACGTCCTGGTGATGCCACAGGAGCTGTGGGACCCTGAGATGGCGCAGGTGGCCCAGGAGGTCCAGGCCAGAACCGGGTCCACCGTGACCTATGTGCTGGGAAAAATAGAGGTGTCCCACACGGACGGAAGCGTGGGTGCAGTGCGAGGGGTGCAGATGCCTGGACAGATCATCGTGCGGGCGGACCATCCTAGGGTGAGTGTGGAGCAGATCGCAAAGCACGAGGAATTCCACGTCTATGCGGGGCGGAACACCAACATGGTGAGGGATGCCGAGAACCGCATCATGGCCAAGTACGACCAAGCAGAGTTCCAGACGGTGATAAATACATACATTGAAAACCTGCGGGGCATTATCGACATTCCGCCAAACGGAACTAATGAGCAGGTGGTGGAGGCGTACTATCGAATCATGGAGGAAATCTTCGCCGATGCCTACGCCGGAATCAACGCCTTCGGCGTGGAGGCCAGCCGATACCAGGAGGCCGTCCAAGAGGTGGCGCAGGAGCGGGAGGCCATCCGGGACAGCCGGGAGAATGCCCAGGCCACCGAGCGAACGACCGGGCCGACCTCGGAAGAGGAGACTGGGGAGCGGTTTTCGGTGGACGATGAAGAGATGCTGGAAGAAGCGGCAATAGGTGATGACGGACACATCTACCTTCCGGGTCAGCCTATGCCGGAAGCTGTAAAGCGGCAGAGAGCCAAAGACGCCGCCCGGAGCCAGGAAGCGAAAAGCCAAGAGAAGTTCTCGGTGGAGGATGAAGATATCCTGATGGAAACCGAGATAGGGGACGATGGGAACATCTATCTTCCCGGCGGTCCGGTACCGGAGGCTGTCAAACGGAGACGGGCAAAGGAGGGAGCTATGAGTCAGGAGAACAACGGAAGCGAGAGGTACTCCGTGGATGATGAAAGCGCCGGGGCATCGGAATTCCAGCGAGTAACCCCGCTGGATGATGGTGCGAAAAAAACCGACGGGGAAACCAAGCCCAAAAAGCTGTCCACGAGGAAAAAGAAAAAACCGCTGAAAGACACCAAGCCAGTGGCGGAGAGTCAGGCCATCTTCGCCAAGAGCGACTTTCGGAAAAACATGATGAGCCTGATGTCCATTCCGAAAGAGAGACAGGAATATGCAGCGGCCATCCTTGACCGTTTTGCCGACCGGGCCCTGAAAACCGGGAAGGTGACCGAGGCAGAACGAAATGAGCTGTATACCAAACTGGTGGATGAGTCCCTGGCCACAATTGTACCGGAGGAGCTCTACCAGGATGTTGGACGAGCCATTTCCGGGGGCAAGGTGTATGTCAGCGACAAGGTAAAAGCGGAGTTTGGGGACAACTGGAATGCCTTCCGAAAGCAGGCGTACAATTATGGAATCATCCTGACCGACAACCCGAATGCCCCCACACCTGCCCAGTGGGATTTGGAGCTGTCCGAAGCTTGGCCCGGATTCTTCGACCCCAACGCTGGGAGAGACGATAAGGAGATTCTATACCGAATGGTAGACCTTGCGGGAGATGCATTGGAGGAGAAGTTCACCATTGCCGAATATACAGCCCTGCGCCTGGGGAAAAAGGTGAAGCTGCTGGACCATGCCTTGGAGGGACTGGAACGGCAGATTGACTGGGCCATCCGCTCCCTGGCGGATAAGGGGCGGCTGGAGCTGTACTTCCGAGAGCGCACGGGAAAACTGATGCAGCAGGAGCGGGAGGCCAGCGCCGAGGCAAGGCGGAATATCTTTATCAACCAAGCCATCCAGCGGGCAAATGAGAATGCACGGAGACGGGAAGCGTATGAGAGACAGCAAGCGAGAAAGCGAGCGTCTGAGCTCCAGCAGAAGACTCTGAAACAGCTCCAGTGGTTGAGCAAAAACAGAAACAAGGCCCCCAACGAACTGAAAAAGCGGTTTGATGAGGTGCTGGGGGACATTGACCTTCTGGCCGTTCACGCTGCCAAGGAGACCAACTGGAATAAACGGTACAAGGCATCCTGGAAAGACTTGCGGGATATTTACCTTGCGGCCCGGGACAGCGACCCCAATTTCCTGCCCACCAAGGAACTGAAAGATATCGTTGAGAGATTGGACAATTCCAAGCTGGCAGACATGGATATTGATGCGCTGGACACCCTGTATAAAGCGGCGGTGGGCCTGCGTAATGAGTACTACAACCGGAATAACATGCTCCTGGCTGAGGACGGAAGACAGATGACCGAAGTATATGAGGAATCTGTGAAGGAGATCGAAGGAGCCAAAAAGAAGCTGCCGGGAGATCGGGGCAATTTGGCAGAAAAGGCGGACGACTTCTTCAACTCTGAAACCCTAACCCCGATGAATGTCCTTCAGCGCATGGCAGGTTGGGCCCCAGAAGGGGCGTGGCACGACATGGCGGCACAGCTGGAACGTGGAGAGCGTGACGTGCGCAGATACTATGTGAAGGCCAACCGAATGCTGGAGGACTTCCTGAAGGAAAACGAGGCGTGGGTAAAAACCGCAGATGGACAGGGAAAGGATGGTGTATGGTACGAGCTGGAGGTGCCCCAGCTGTTGGAGCTGAACTTGGGCCAGCCGCCTACCTTCGGAGATACAGTAAAGGTGTACATGACCCCGGCCCAAAAAGTACACCTGTATCTGGAGAGCAAGAACTATCAGAACCTGCGGCATATTGCAAAGGGCGGAAGAACCTTTGTAAATCGGAGTCTGTACGAACGTGGAAAGCGTCAAGAGGCGTTCGCAGCTGGCCAGACGGTCAAGTTAGCCCCGGAGACGGTGAGAAAAATCGTTTCCGACCTGACCGAGCAGGAGATGGCCCTAGCCAATCTCCTGGAGCGTTATTACAACGATTTCGCCAAGAAGGAAATGAACCGAGTGTCCAACCTGCTGGTGGGCTACGACAAGGCAACTGAGGAGAACTATGCCCCCATTTACAGCAATGAGTATTTCACACAGTACGAGGCGGCAGCTCATGACTCTGTGCAAAAGGCTGATTCTGTGGGGCGCAGCAAAAGCCGAACCGGGTATGCCACAAATGCCACCTACAACATCTCCGCCCTGGACGCATTTGAACGGCATGTCAACGATATGAGCCGCTATGTGGGCCTGGCAATTCCCGTTCATAACTGGGAACGGCTTTTGAACTGGAAAGGAAATGACGACACCATGCAAAACGTCATTACACACCAGTGGGGGAAAGACGGGCTAGAATACATCAGAGAACTGCTGAAGGACATTCAGCAGCCGAGGAAGCCGGACAGCTCAAAGGTCGGAAAGTTTTGGGACAAAGTTGTGAGTAAATATATCTCATCCATCTTCGGACTGAACCCGTCCATCGTCCTTAAACAGTTGGGCTCCATTCCATTGGCAATGCCGTATTTGGGTGTATCCAGCATGCCTGGCCCGGTTAAGGTAGCCAAGATTGACCGGGAACTTATCCGAACCTACACCCAGGACCTGGACTATCGGCTTCTGGGCTACTCCATGCCAGAGACGAAAATCTTGAAAGAGAATCCTGGGAAGCTGCAAACCAACAAGCTGCTGAACTTCGCGTTTGGCGGCGGCGCCATCACCGCCACGGACGGATGGGCGGCCAGCGTCCTGTGGCCTTGGGCAGAAAACAAGGTGAGAAAAGAGCAACCAGACCTAATGGTGGGCACTCAAGAGATGATTGAAAGCGGACAAAGCCCATTCTACAAGGCAGTAGCCGAGGAATTCGAGCAGGCGGTGAGCCGTTCGCAAAGTACAACGGCGACTCTCTTCTCGTCCAGAATGAGAAGAAGTAAGCACCCGGTATCAAGAGCGTTGACGCTGTTCAAGACGGACGCAGCCCAAGGGTATAACACCATCCGCCAGGTGGTGGGAGAGGCCCAGTATTACGCCCGTAAGGGAGATAAGCGAATGGCAAACCGCCAGAAGCTCCGCCTGGGACAAGCGGTGGTCGGTCTCTTGGCGGGCTATCTGTGGTTGGAAGGTATCAACCTCATCATGGAACTATGGAAACGCCAAGGGGACAAGTACAAAGACGAGGAAGGAAACCTGCAAGCTGAGAGCATGGCCGAGGACCTGGTGATGGGCGTAGTGACCAGCATGTTTGGATTGGTGCCCGTTGCGGGAGAAGCTGCTGAGTTCATTGCATCCAAGATGACGGGAGACCAATGGTATGGCATGGAGGTCATGGGTGTGGAGCAGTTCAACGAGTGGTTGCAATACCTTGGGGATGCAGCCGGAGGAATTCAAGAAACCCTGGTGGGTGCGGTTGATATCGTGTCCAACGGAGGGAACCTACCCAAGTACCTATCGGACAGCAGCGAGAAAATACTGAGCTGGATTCGAGATGCGGCAAAGGCGACAGGGCAAGCGTTTGGAATTCCGGTATCCAACCTGGAGACATACTCTCTCGGACTCATGAAGTGGGTGAGCCCTGCCATTGCCACAGAGTATGAGAACATGCTGGGCAGAGGAACCAAGGGCAACCTGAAGGGCCTGCATGGAGCATCCCTGGTGGCAAGAACCCAGTACATTCTGGAGCGTCGTGCCGGGGAAGTCAGTATTGAAACCGCTGAACTGCTGGCCGAGCTGTACGAGGCCGGGATGGCAAATGCCATTCCAGCTGAGCCGACCTACAAGCTGAAAACAGACACCGGGGAGCGGGAGATGACAGCGGCAGAACGGCAGCTCTATGATGCAGCCTGGAGTGAAGTCGGAAAGGACCTGGAGGAGATGGTGCAGTCTCAAGAGTTCCAGGGGCTTGACCGAGCGGGTAAGACTTCGGCGCTAAAAACTTTGTATGACTATGCAAAGGCCAAGGCAGACGCAGCTGTCAACCCAGAACATGAAGTTGAGGCATGGGAAGAGGCCGTTGACACGATTCTAAGGGAAGGCGGAACCATCGGAGAATGGGCGGCCCTGAAAGCCGCAACAAAGGACATGTCTTCCGCGGAAAAGTACCGGACGATTGCAAACTCGGATATGGGAGAGGATGCAAAAGTAGCCGCTATCGGGTCCGTGATGGGCATGGAGATGGAAACCGCCAGCGGAAATCCGAGCCAGTACGCCAAAATGCTGGATATCCTGGACAATGGTGCAACACTGACTGAATACCTAGACCTGCTGGATCATGGAGAAGAAGATGCATTTCTCGACCAGATCAAAGCCGGGGCGGATATCAGCGCAAGTATGTACCTGCGAGTCGTGAAGGCCATCGAGGCCGTGGACGACAACGGGAGAATCTCTCAAGCAGAAGCAGAAGAGGGGCTCCGAAGAATTAGCGGATTGACCAACGAGGAGCGGGCGGAGCTGTGGCAGCTCCAGGATAAACGGTGGAAACCAGAGAAAAACCCGTTTGACGTGGAAGCAGGAAGAAGAATTCTTGAAATGGTCAATAAATAAAACAAGGCCGGGGGCAGTGAGCCCTCGGCCTTGTCTCTTAGATAGGGATGAAGCCCTGCGGCCTCTCGGCGGCAGGGCTTCGGATATGCGATACAAAAAGAAGGAGGTATACGGAAGCGACAAGAACAACATAGCACAGGTGATGGTATTTTTCAATTAGTATAGAGGAAATGTGCATTACAGACACCAGAATATAGTAGTCTATTGTTGTTAGGCCCACCGTATTGACTGATAATCAGGGCAGCCAGCTTGGGATTGGTGTTCTTGATGCGCACGGGGTACTGTAGCTTTTTCTCATAGACAAACATCAGCGCATTCCTCCTTCCTGACGATACTCCCAGGG
>CALWEB010000212.1 GCA_944376955.1 uncultured Agathobaculum sp.
GAAAGATCCAGAATATTCACATCAGCACCTCCTGCAGCAGTCCCTTTTTTCTCTGGCACAGATCCGCCAGCACAGCCTCCTCTGCCTGAATCTGCCGTTCCAGAAGGCGGGCAGTTTCGGCGATTTCCCGCTGGAGCTCTGGCTCCGGCACGGCCACAGTCAGGGAGAGGAGGACTTCCGGACGGACAGACATCCGCTCATAGACCGTTCCCTCCTGGTAGCGGAGAGCCCGGGCCAGAAAAGAAGGCCTGGTGACCAGAAGCTCCGCGAAGGCCGGGTCAAAGCCGTCATTTACGGAGAAGGTGGCGTATATGGGGGAGAAGATGCCGTCCCCCAGCCGGTTGCGGCAGATGACCCCGAACTTCAGGTTGGCGGGATTGCAGCAGATATCGTTCAGACGGGTGACCTTGTAGGCTTTTTCCGCCGTTTTCACCAGGAAATCCCGGTCGTAGCGGGCGGTTTTGGGGATAACTCCGTCCTTTGTCAGGGAGACATGTGGATAGGTTCCGTCTTTTTTTGCGTATTCCCGCCGCTCTGTGAGGATGGCGGACAGGGGAAGAAGGCGCCAGGAACCGCGGGAGGGAACCGGAGCCTGTCCCGGCTCCGGGCGGCCGTCCTCCAGCTTCCGGGCCGGACGGAACAGCTGTTCCAGAATCCCGTTTCGCCGTCTCTTCAGGTCCTCCACCACCTGCCTCTGGGCGGCAGTTTCCTCATCGGCGGCGGAGAGAAAACGGGCCAGATACTGCTGTTCTTCAGGGGCGGGAAGGAAAAAGACGGATTTTTCCACGGTTTTCCAGTCGGCTCTTGGCATCCGGGTGCCGGTGGTCTCCATGGCAGCCTGGAAAAAACGGTCTGTCTGAACCAGCTGATACAGAAAGCCGTTGTCCGCCAGGAGGCCGGAGAGCACCCAGATCTCCTGGGAACAGACGCCGTCAAAGTCCGGCCTGGCGTATTTGCGCAGGTTGGGACGAAGCTTTCCAAAGAGCACGTCCCCCGCCGCAAACCGGTTTTTCACCGCCATGGAGGGCGTCACCTCCGTGCTGCCCAGAATCCGTCCCGTGTCCGATTCCAGATGCTCCAGCTCGATGCAGGGAAGGGAAGTGGGAGCGGTGCGGGGAGAAATTTTATCATTTTTTAACAGAGCCAGCTCCCCGAAGGGGAGAGGCTTCCAGGGGCCGGAACGGGAAAATTCCGGAAAGCGCAGGGAAGGTGCGTCCATAACATTCTCCTATAGTCCCAGACGGGACAGATATTCGTCTACCTGCTGTTCCAGCCGGCGGCAGAGGGCACGGTGCTCCTCCAGGTCCTTCTGCACTCGACCCAGATCCACCGGCGGAGCCGTCTCCCTCACGTCCACGTACCGGGAGATGGTCAGGTTGTAGTCGTTGTCTTCAATCTCTTTCCGGGATACATTCCGGCAGAAACGGTCCTCGTCCTCCCGGGCCGCGCAGGCGGCCACGATGTGTTCCAGGTCCCGGTCGGAGATGGTGTTCATCCTTTTTCCCGGCACAAAGCTTCTGGAAGCGTCCATAAACAGAATGCTGTCCTGACAGGATCTGCCGCGGGCAAATACCAGACAGCAGACGGGGATGGGAGTGCTGTGAAAACAGCCGGCGGGGAGTCCGATGACGGCGTCCAGCACATTGAGATCTCGGATGAAGTAAGAACGGATGGCAGCTTCCGCCCCGCCCCGAAACAGTACACCGTGGGGCAGCAGCACCACTGCCCGGCCTTCTTCGTCCATATGCCAGATCATGTGGAGGACGAAAGCCAGATCTTCATAGGATCTGGGAGCCAGACGCCCGGGGCCTGCAAAACGGGGATCTTTCAGATATTCCCCGGGAGCGTCCCACTTCTGGGAGTAGGGTGGATTGGCCACCTGTACCCGGAACCTGCGGCTGCCGAACTGGTCGGAGGCGATGGTGTCGTCGTTGTAGAAAGAGAATTTCCCGCAGGAAATGCCGTGGACCAGCATGTTCATCCGGGCCAGGTTGTAGGTGGTGCGGTTTTTTTCCTGGCCGTAAAAATGGCCTACGGGAATCTCTCCCGCCGCCCGGCTGACCTCCAGGAGCATGGTGGCTGAGCCCATGGCCGGGTCGCAGGCGGAAGGGATCTCCTCAAGTCCCAGACAGGCCAGGCGGGCGCAGAGCCTGGAAAACTGGACGGGGGTGAAAAACTCCCCGCCTTTTTTCCCCGCGTCCGACGCGAACAGGCCGATGAGAATCATGTAGGCGGTTCCCAGCACATCCATGGCGGCGTCCCCGGCCCCAAAGGAGATCTCGCTGATGGTTAAGAGGACCCGGGAGATCAGGCGGGAGCGCTGCTCCTCATTTTTCCCCAGCTCCATGGCGTTTAGATCCAGGGAGTCGAAGATGCCGTCGAAGGCGGCCTTCGCCTCCGGCGTCCGGGGGGAAGCGGTCACCGACTCCACCGCCTCTTTTAAGAGGGAGACGGAGAAGGTGCCGGCTTCAATCCGGCGGATGAGGGAGGAAAACAGGTATCGGGGTTCCAGCACATATCCCAGGCTGTCCAGAGACCAGCTGCGGAAGGCAGATGGATCTCTGGAAAACAGTTCCTCATAGGAGCCTTTTTCTCCCGGCCACATATTTTCCGCCCACTGGGCGGCGTGCTCTGACAGATACCGGTAAAAGATAATGCTGAGGATATAGTCTTTAAATTTGGAGGCGTCCATATTCCCCCGCAGGTCATTGGCGATGGACCAGAGGTGGGAGGACAGCTCCGCCGCCTGCCGGTTTTCCGTATCAGAATTTTGTCGTTTAATTGGACTTCACTTCCTTCCACAGCTCGTTGTACAGGCTGTCCGCCTCCTCTCCCAGATACTGGTACACTTCCGCGTTTTCCAGGGAATCCCAGTCGGGGAATACGGCCTTGTTCTGCTGAAGATCTTCGTCCAGAAGCTCGAAGGCGCCCCGGTTGGGGGTGGCGTAGGTGATGTATTCAAAGTTGCGCTTGGCGATATCGGGACGGCAGAGGAAGTCGATCCATTTCTCCGCGTTCTCCTTGTTTTTCGCGTTTTTGGGGATCACCCAGGAGTCGATCCACAGGTTGGTTCCCTCTTTCGGGATCACGTACTCCAGGTTGAAATCCTTCCCTTCCGCCAGCTCCTGGAGGTAGAGCATTTCGCCGGAGTAGATGACGCCCACGGCGGCCTCCTCCCCCAGCATCTTGTCCCGCACCTGGTCGATGACGTAGGCCTGGACCAGGGGCTTCTGGGCGATGAGCATGTCCTTGGCCTGCTCCAGCTCATTGGGATCTGTGGAGTTTAAGGAGTAGCCCAGGGGCTTCAGGGCGCACATGAAGGCGTCTCTCACGCTGTCCTGCATGAGAATTTCCCCGGCCAGGCGCTCGTCCCACAGATCCAGCCAGCTGTCCGGCGGCTCCACGCCCAGCTCCTCCAGGCGCTTGTCGTTGTAGAGGATGCCCACCGTTCCCCAGGTGTAGGGCACAGAGTATTTGTTTTCCGGGTCAAAGGCTTTGGAACGCTCCATGTACTCCGGGTCGATCTGGTCGATGTTGGGGATGTTGTCAAAGTCGATTTCTGCCAGCAGGTCGTTTTCGATCATCTTCTGGATCATGTAGTCCGACGGGCAGACCACGTCGTAAGCCACGCCTCCGGCCTCGATTACCGGATACATTTCCTCGTTGGTCTCGAACAGGTCGTAGACCACATGAATGCCGGTCTCCTTCTCGAAATCCTCGATGACGCTCTCGTCAATGTACTCGCCCCAGTTGTAGACGTAAAGCTCGTTGGAGACCGGGACGGCAAAGTGGCAGTAGGTGGTGAAGGACACCGCCGCGATGACGAAGAAGGAGGCGGCCACCAGCAGGCCCTTGCGCACATGTTCCACATGGCGTCTCCTGGCCTTCTCTTTTTCCGTGAGGGGCAGTCCGTTTTTCTTCTCCTGCTTTTCCGGCGCGAAATTGGTGATTAAGAGCAGGGCCAGCACGTTCACGAAAATCACTGTGGACAGGGCGTACATGGACGGCTTAATT
>CALWEB010000213.1 GCA_944376955.1 uncultured Agathobaculum sp.
AATATGAAACCGGAGATAGCGAGCCTAATTTTGATACTATTTGCCGTCTGGCAGATTTTTTCGATGTCTCAGTTGAATACCTAATGGGGCGTCCGGGTGCAAAAAAAGCACCCGCTCATCATGAAGCGGATGCTGAAACTGCATGGGATGAAATTAAAAATCTTTTGGAGAGTGCCCCTCCGGATAAGGCTGAAGATGCTGTCCGGGTTGTTCGGGCTTTATTAAGTCCTCAAGAACACACAAAATGAACGTTGCGGCATCTGCTGGCCGTGATGTCTCATTTGCTAACTCTCTTAATTGATCTAACACGTTCATTTACACCCCTCCAAAAAGTCGAACAAGTGTTTGTGTTTTCAATAATACACTACATCTTGGATTTTGGCAAGGGTAAATCAATATATTGCATATCATTCACAAAATATCGGTGTTCAAATTGGACACATAAAAAGCGCCCGCCCCAGTGGTGACGCACCGGAACGGGCAAAATGGAGTGTTTCACACAGTCCTCCAACAACATTATACTTGATTGGCTAATTTTGTCAATCCGTAGGGGGAATATCTTATGGACTTTATCGATCAGGTAAAACAATTTTCCAAGCGTGTTGGCTCTCTTAAAGATGCAGTTGCCACGGAAGAAGCAACCAAAACCTCTTTAATCATGCCTTTTTTTGCTCTGCTGGGATATGACGTATTCAATCCCCAAGAGTTTGTCCCCGAATATACCGCAGATGTTGGAATCAAAAAGGGCGAAAAGGTAGACTATGCTATCATCATGAATGATGCCCCCGTTATTCTCGTCGAATGCAAGGCCGCATCCGAAAAGTTGGAAAAGCATGACTCGCAGCTGTTCCGCTATTTCGGCACAACATCTGCAAAATTTGCTATCCTGACCAACGGCGTCATCTACCGCTTCTATACAGACCTTGAAGATGCAAACCGCATGGATGAGACCCCGTTTCTCGAAATCAATATGCTGGACATCAAGGACAATCAAGTGCCGGAGCTGAAGAAGTTCTGCAAATCTGTATTTGATATCGAAACGATTTTTGATACTGCTTCTCGGCTGAAATATGCAAACGAATTTCGTGGAATCTTGACCGCACAACTGGAATCCCCCACAGATGATTTTGTACGCTTATTCTTGCAAGATGTGTACTCCGGCCCCAAAACGCAAGCAGTTATTGAAAAATTCCGTCCAATTGTAAAAAAATCACTGAATGACTTTATCAGTGAGATGCTAAATGAAAAGCTCAAAACTGCGCTTGGTTCCTCTGAGTTGAGCATTCCGGCCGATCAGGAGAAAAACACGGATAACGATGCTGTCGAAGAACCCGCCCCTGCAAAGAAGTCGGCTATTGTAACCACCGAGGAAGAACTTGAGGCATACTTTATCATCAAAAATATGCTAAGTGATATCGTTCCGCACTCTGAGATTACATACAAAGATACAGAATCGTATATCAACATCCTGTATAAGGGCAATACCCGCAAATGGATCTGCCGGCTAAAGCTAACGGATAATCAGAAAACACTGATTATTCCTGATGAGAATAAAAAGGAAACCAAGTATTCCATGCAGGACATCTATGAGTTAAACAACTACAGGGAACAGTTAGTATCCGTTTTAAACCGCTATCTGTAAGGCACCCCGCAGACCACAACCGAACACTGTTTTGTTGTGGTCTGCATTTTTACACCCACTCACGCCGAACAAATGTTCTGTTTTTATCCATTTTCCCGCCCCATATACTGAAAAAAGGTGATTTTATGGCATATCTGATATACCTCCGAAAGTCGCGCGCGGATGCCGAAGCCGAAGCCCGCGGCGAGGGCGAAACCCTTGCCCGGCACCGTGCCGCGCTGCTCGCACTCGCGCGCCGCATGGGGCTGGAGATCGGCGGGATCTATGAGGAGATCGTCTCGGGCGAGACCATCGCCGCCCGCCCCCAGATGCAGCGGCTGCTGACCGAAGTCGAGGCCGGTCAGTGGGACGGCGTGCTGGTCATGGAAATCGAGCGTCTCGCCCGCGGCGACAGCATCGACCAGGGCATCGTCGCGCAGGCGTTCAAATACTCGGGCACACGCATCATCACCCCGGCCAAAACCTATGACCCCGCCAACGAATTCGACGAGGAATACTTCGAGTTCGGCCTGTTCATGTCGCGCCGCGAATATAAGACCATCAAGCGCCGCATGATCGCGGGGCGCATTGCCTCGGTCAAAGAGGGCAAATACATGGGAAAAACCGACCCCTACGGCTATTTCCGTGTCAAGGTACGCGACGGTAAAGGCTACACGCTCGAGCCGAACCCGCCGCAGGCCGCGATCGTGCGCGAAATTTTCGACTTGCGCCTGCAAGGTGTCGGCTGCTATGTCATTGCCTGCCGTCTCAATGCACGCGGCGAACGCACCTCTGCCGGGATCGCGTGGAGCGCCCAGTCAGTGCGTAACGTGCTGCGCAACTGCTTGTACGCGGGATATGTGACATGGGGACGCAAGGCCGCGCAGCCCACCGTGCGCGACGGCGTGCTGACCAAGCCGCGTCGGTATGTGGATGACTACGTCAAGGCACGCGGCCTGCATGAAGCGCTTGTCAGTGACGAAACCTTCGATACCGTGCAGCGCCTGCTGGACAACACCCCCGGCCTGCCGCTCAAGAAAAACCACGAACTCAAAAACCCGTTTGTCGGCCTGCTA
>CALWEB010000214.1 GCA_944376955.1 uncultured Agathobaculum sp.
ACGGCTGCGGCAACAACTACATCTATTTCAACTGTTTTGACCAGACGGTACCCGATCCCGCGTCGCTCTCCGTCCGGCTGAGTGAGCCGCACTTCGGCATCGGCGGCGACGGCATCATCCTGATCTCGCCTTCGGACAAGGCGGATGCGCAGATGCGCATTTTCAACGCCGACGGGTCGGAGGGGAAAATGTGCGGTAACGGAATCCGCTGTGTCGGCAAGTACCTGTACGACAACGGCATGGTAGACGGACGCACCACCATCACCGTTGACACCCTTTCGGGTGTGAAAACGCTCGAGTTAACCGTTGAGGACGGCAAAATGGTATCCGCACGCGTGGATATGGGCGCGGCGATCCTCAAACCCGCCGACATCCCGGTTGACATGGAGGGCGATACCGTCATTGGCGCGCCAATCGTTGTGGATGAAAAGGTGTACCACATGACATGCGTCTCCATGGGCAACCCACACTGCGTCATCTTTCTCGATGAGGACATCGACGGACTGGATCTCGAACGGATTGGCCCCAAATTTGAGCACCATACGCTGTTCCCCGAACGCGTCAACACCGAGTTCGTCAACGTCCTGCCGGACGGGACGCTCAAGATGCGCGTATGGGAGCGCGGTTCGGGCGAAACCTGGGCTTGCGGCACAGGCGCGTGTGCGGTGGGCGTGGCCGCGGTGCTGACTGGACGCGCAGCAAAAGGCGAGGATATTACCGTACATCTGCGCGGCGGCGGCCTGACCGTGCGCTACACCGACCAGACCGTGTTCATGACGGGCGCGGCAACGACCGTATTTAAGGGGGAAATCGAGTTATGACAAAATATATCTTCGTGACCGGCGGCGTCGTCTCCGGTCTGGGCAAGGGCATCACGGCCGCCTCGCTCGGCCGTCTGCTCAAAAGCCGCGGCCTGAAAGTGGCCGCGCAGAAGCTGGACCCGTATATCAACGTAGACCCCGGCACGATGAGCCCGTTCCAGCACGGCGAAGTGTACGTCACCGACGACGGCGCCGAGACCGACCTCGACCTTGGCCACTACGAGCGCTTCATTGACGAAGATCTGAACAAGTTTTCCAACCTGACCACCGGAAAGGTATACTGGAACGTCCTGAACAAGGAACGTGCGGGCGAATATCTGGGCGAAACTGTGCAGGTAATCCCGCATATTACCAACGAAATCAAATCCTTTATCTACTCGGTTGGCAAAAAGACCTCGGCAGATGTGGTCATCACCGAGATCGGCGGCACCACCGGTGACATTGAGTCCCAGCCGTTCCTCGAAGCGATCCGTCAGGTAGCGACCGAGGTTGGCCGCCGCAACTGCCTGTTCATCCACGTCACACTTGTGCCCTACATCTCCGGCTCGAACGAACCCAAGAGCAAGCCCACGCAGCACTCTGTCAAGGAGCTGCGCGGCTTGGGTATTTCCCCGGATATTATCGTTGCACGCGTCGATCAGCCGCTTGACGATGATATCAAGCGTAAAATCTCGCTGTTCTGCAACGTGCAGGAGGATTGCGTCATCGAAAACCGCACCCTGCCCGTGCTGTATCAGGCACCCATGATGCTGGAGGAAAGCCATCTGTCCGATATCGTGTGCCGCGAACTTGCCATCGGCGCACCCAAGGGCGACATGAGCGACTGGGTTGCCATGCTAGAGCGCATTGCTTCCCGTAAAGATCATGTCAAGATCGCGCTGGTCGGCAAATACGTCAAGCTGCATGACGCATACCTGTCGGTTGCAGAAGCGCTGCAGCACGGCGGCTATGAAAACGAATGCTTCGTCGATATCGACTGGGTCGATTCCGAGGAGATCAACGACTCGACCGTGGACAAGCTGCTCGGTGAAGTGGATGGTATCATCCTGCCCGGCGGCTTCGGCCCGCGCGGCATTGAAGGCATGATCTGTGCGGCCAACTATGCCCGCACACAGGGCATCCCCTACTTCGGCATCTGTCTGGGGATGCAGATCGCCGTAATGAGTTATGCGCGCAACGTACTTGGCTTTGAAGATGCCAACTCTTCCGAGTTTGACCCGGACTCCACCCACCCGGTCATCGACCTGATGGAGAGCCAGCAGGGCGTTTCCAAAAAGGGCGGCACGATGCGTCTGGGCGCGTACCCCTGCAAGATCCGCCCGGATACCATCATGGCATCGGCTTATGGCTCGGAAATGATCTCCGAACGCCACCGCCACCGCTATGAGTTCAACAATAACTTCCGTGAGCAGATCGAAAGCCACGGTATGCAGATCACCGGCACTTCCCCCACGGGCGAACTGGTGGAAACCGTCGAGATCCCGAACCACCCGTTCTACATCGGCGTGCAGTTCCACCCCGAATTCAAATCCCGTCCCAACCGCGCACATCCGCTGTTTAAGGCGTTTGTTGCAGCATCACTGAAAAGGAGCAAAGACCATGCAGATCAATAAGCACTATGACGATCTGGAGCAGAGCTATCTGTTCTCCACGATTGCACGTAAGGTAAACGAATATTCCGCCGCACACCCGGAAGCGGATATCATCCGTCTGGGCATTGGCGACGTCACCCGTCCGCTCGTTCCGGCTGTCATCGACGCGCTGCACGCCGCGGTCGAAGATCAGGCCAAGCAGGAAACCTTCCACGGCTACGGCGACGAGCAGGGCTACGGCTTCCTGCACGAAGCACTCGTCGGCTACTACAAGACCCACGGCGTCACCCTCGACACCAACGAGATCTTCATCTCGGACGGCGCCAAGAGTGATCTGGGCAACATTTTGGACATCTTCGGCACGGATAACACCGTACTGATCCCCGACCCGGTTTATCCGGTTTACGTAGACACCAATGTTATGGCGGGCCGCAAGGTTATATTCATGGATGCAACCGCGGAAAACGGCTTCCTGCCGCTGCCGGACGCATCGGTCAAGGCGGATATCATCTATATCTGCTCGCCCAACAACCCGACCGGCGCCGCTTACGACCGCGCAGGCCTCAAGGCTTGGGTGGATTACGCCAACGCACAGAACGCAGTCATCCTGTATGACGCAGCATACGAGTGCTTTATCGAGGACGAAAACCTGCCCCGTTCGATCTATGAGATCGAAGGCGCGAAGACCTGTGCGATCGAGTTCTGCTCGTTCTCCAAGATGGCTGGCTTCACCGGCACGCGCTGCGGCTGGACGGTTGTCCCGCAGGCACTGCTGGACGGCAAACTGAACAAGATGTGGCTGCGCCGCCAGACCACCAAGTTTAACGGCGTGCCCTATATCGTGCAGAAGGGCGCGGCGGCTTGCTTCACCGAGGAAGGCATGAAGCAGATCAAGGAGACCCTTGGCTACTACAAGCAGAACGCCAAGGTGCTTGCGGAAACCCTCGACTCGCTCGGCATCTGGTATACGGGCGGCAAGTCCAGCCCGTACCTGTGGCTTAAGTGCCCGAACGGCATGGGCTCGTGGGAGTTCTTCGACTACCTGCTTGAGAACGCGCATGTAGTCGGTACCCCGGGCGCAGGCTTCGGCAGGAACGGCGACGGCTTCTTC
>CALWEB010000215.1 GCA_944376955.1 uncultured Agathobaculum sp.
AAATAGCGGCTCGCGCGGGCGTCCACGCGAAAGAGCAGCAAAAAGCACCCGTGCGGCCCAAAGGCCGCACGAACTAGAAACGCGTAGCAGCACATTTGCTGCATGGCCGGGTAGCTTTTTCGTGAAAAAGCGTAGGCCTGGGGCAAGGAGGGATGAGGGATTGCAAAAGGGGGAAGGGAAACATGGGTTCCCTTCCCCCTTTTGGCTGCCGAGCCAAGGATGAAGCATCATCTTTCGTTGGTCAGACCGAGCAGGTAATCGGTGGTGACGCCATAGAACTGGGCGAGCTGGATCACGGCCCAAACAGGTATGTCATAAATGCCTTTTTCATAGCGCCGGTATACTTCGCGCTGCATATGCAATAAATCTGCGATTTCTTGTTGGGTTTTGTCTGCGTCGACTCGCAAATCCTCCAAACGCTGAAAGTGCAAAACAATCACCTCTTGCATATGCTACTATTCTGTGGCATAATAAAAGCGTTGATGCAACAACTGCGTAGCATGAGGAGGATTGCGATGAATATTTGTTATAACTGCCTGAAGGAGCAGTGCGACCAGTACGGCTTCGCCGTCTGGAAAAGCGACCTGCAATATTCCGCGCATCCGCAGACCTGCGCCTTTTGCGGCTGCCACGAGAAAGTAGTGCAGGGCGTGAACCTGAATCTGCTGGGTAACCCGCGGCTGACGCGGCATCTTTACCGCATTTACAACGCCACCGAACGCGACCCCGCGGGAATCGGAAAAAAATCCAGAAAATTTTACATTTGCCCTTGACAAGCGGCGCGAAATGCTGTAATCTATAAAAGCACCTGCGAGAAAAGCAGGCAAAACGCGATGATGCCGGAGATTGCTGGCCAGGCCAGGTAACTTCGGCGGAGTAGGTCCGACAATCGGGCGGTTGAGACAACTGCTTATTGTAAAACGACAGTGTTCCTGCGTAAATTCGGAACTTCCGGCGCGTGCGCCGAAAAGCCGATGGCACGAACCTCCTGCGTTCCTAAGACCGGATCGATACACCTGTGTGTGGCCGGTTATTTTCATGCCCCGACGCGATACGCCGGGCGGGGTTGCAGTATCTCTCCGTAACGAGTCGACACATTATTAAGATGTACGACATGTACGAGGAGGAAAACCAAAAATGGCAAACGCTGAAAAGATCCGTATTCGCCTGAAGGCATACGACCATGAGCTGATCGACCAGTCCGCAGAGAAGATCGTTGAAACCGCAAAGCGCACCGGCGCAAAGGTTTCTGGCCCGATCCCGCTGCCGACCGAGAAGGAGATCATCACCATCCTGCGCGCTGTACACAAGTACAAGGACAGCCGTGAGCAGTTCGAGCGCCGCACCCACAAGCGCCTGATCGACATCGTAAACCCGGGCCAGAAGACTGTTGAGTCCCTGATGACTCTGGACCTGCCGGCTGGCGTTGAGATCGAGATCAAGCTCTAATCTCTACTTTATTATGCAACAAACCTGCCGGACTAACCCAACCGGCGGTTTGCACCTAGCCGCGATACGCGCGGCGGGGTCATGTTGGCGGGAGAAGAATGGGCCCGTCAACCAATAACCTTTAAGGAGGAAAACAAAAATGCTGAACAAGGCAATCATCGGCAAGAAGGTCGGTATGACCCAGATCTTCGACGCTGACGGCAAGGTTATCCCGGTAACCGTCATCGAAGCAGGTCCCTGTGTAGTAACTCAGGTCAAGACCGTCGAGAAGGAAGGCTACAATGCTGTACAGCTCGGTTTCGAGGACGTAAAGGAAAAGAAGCTCAACAAGCCGGAGCTCGGCCATCTGAAGAAGGCTGGCGAGGCTGTGAAGAAGTACCTCAAGGAGTTCCGTTTTGACGACTGCTCGATGTTCCAGGCAGGCGACGAAATCAAGGCGGACATGTTCGTAGTTGGCGATTACGTAGACGTAACCGGCATCTCCAAGGGCAAGGGCTTCGCTGGCGTTATCAAGCGCTTCAACGCAGGCCGCTCCCCGATGAGCCACGGTGCTGGCCCGATGCACCGTCACCAGGGTTCTATGGGCGCTTGCTCGGACCCCTCTAAGATCATGAAGGGCAAAATGATGCCTGGTCACCTGGGCAACGAGCAGGTTACCGTACAGAACCTGGACGTTGTAAAGGTTGATCCGGAACTGAACCTGATCGCCGTTTGCGGCGCCATCCCCGGCCCGAAGGGCGGCATCGTGTTCCTGAAGAACACGGTCAAGAAGAACCCGGAGAAGAAGGGTCCTGCTTCTTCGATCAGTAAGAACCCGCAGAAGGCTTCTGCAAGAAAGTAAGGGGAGGAGGAACTACAAATGCCTACCGTTAAGGTTTATAATATGGCTGGTCAGCAGACCGGCGAAATGGAGCTCAACGCTGCCGTATTCGGCATCGAGCCCAACGTATCTGCTATGCATGCAGTAGTTAAGAACCATCTGGCGAACAAGCGTCAGGGCACTCAGTCCACCCTGACCCGCGCAGAAGTGCGTGGCGGCGGCATCAAGCCGTGGCGTCAGAAGGGCACCGGCCGTGCCCGTCAGGGTTCCATCCGCTCTCCGCAGTGGACCCACGGCGGTATCGCGCTCGGCCCGAAGCCGCGCACCTACCGTTACAGCCTGAACAAGAAGCTGCGCCGTCTGGCTCTGCTGTCCGCTCTGAGCGCAAAGGCTGCCGCTGGCGAAATCATCGTCATCGACGACCTGAACATGGGCGAGATCAAGACCAAGACTTTCGCAGGCTTCCTGAAGGCCGTTGAAGCACAGGGCAAGAGCCTGGTCGTTACCCCCGAGTCCCGCGTGAACGTTGTAAAGTCTGCGGCGAACATCCCGGGCGTACGCACCACCATCGCGTCGACCCTGAACGTTTACGACATCCTCAACGCTGACAAGTTCATCATCGACAAGGCAGCGGTTGCCAAGCTCGAGGAGGTATACGCATAATGAAATTCGCACATGACGTAATCAGAAAGCCGGTCATCACCGAGCGTTCCATGGAAGGCATCGCGGATAACAAGTACGTGTTCGAAGTTGCTCCGAACGCAGGCAAGATCGAAATTAAGAAGGCTGTGGAAGAGATCTTTGGCGTGAAGGTTGCCAAGGTTAACACCATCAAGCTGCCGGGCAAGTGGAAGCGCATGGGCGTTTACCGCGGCAAGCGCCCGGACATCAAGAAGGCTGTCGTCACCCTGACCGCCGATTCCAAGAAGATCGAGATCTTCGAGAACATGATGTAATTCCGGCCCAGCCGGAACCCTCCCGTACCGATACCGCCTGCCGGCGGGGGACGGGAAGGGCAAACATTGCGGCACCAGGCCGCAGGTATGGGGAAGCCACCCCGATAAGAAACAGTTTTAAGGAGTTGAAAACACAATGGCGATCAAGACTTTCAACCCGACGACTCCGTCCCGCCGTAACATGACGACCCTGTCGAACGCGGGCCTGTCCAAGGTGAAGCCCGAGAAGAGCCTTCTCGAGAAGCTGAAGAAGACCGCTGGCCGTAACAGCTATGGCCGCATCACCGTACGCCACAAGGGCGGCGGAAACAAGCAGAAGTACCGTATCATTGATTTCAAGCGTCAGAAGCTGGATATGCCGGCAACTGTTCTGACCCTGGAGTATGACCCGAACCGTTCGGCCAACATCGCTCTCGTTCAGTACGAGGACGGCGTAAAGGCTTACATCCTCGCTCCCGAGGGCCTGAAGATCGGTGACAAGGTCATTTCCTCCGCTACCGCCGACATCAAGCCCGGCAACTGCCTGCCGGTGAGCGCGATCCCGGTTGGTACCATGATCCACAACATCGAGCTGTATCCCGGCAAGGGCGCACAGCTGGTTCGTTCGGCTGGCGTTGGCGCTCAGCTGATGGCAAAGGAAAACGGCAAGGCAATGGTTCGTCTGCCCTCCGGTGAGCTGCGCTACGTGCGCCTGGAGTGCAAGGCTACCATCGGTGTTGTCGGCAATTCCGACCACTCCAATGTACAGCTGGGTAAGGCTGGCCGTACCCGTCACATGGGCATCCGCCCGACCGTCCGCGGTTCTGTTATGAACCCGTGCGATCACCCGCACGGCGGTGGTGAAGGCAAGTCGCCGATCGGTCGTCCGTCTCCGGTTACTCCGTGGGGCAAGCCGGCTCTGGGTTACAAGACCCGCAAGAAGAATCATCGTACCGACAAGCAGATCGTACGTCGTCGTAACGGCAAGTAAGGAAAGGAGAACAGAAATATGGGCAGAAGTGTTAAGAAGGGCCCTTTTGTGGCTCCT
>CALWEB010000216.1 GCA_944376955.1 uncultured Agathobaculum sp.
AACTCTAAAAACTTCGCTACACGTTCTTATTTGACACTTATAGACGTCAAATGGTAAGGTAAGATTTTAGTTTTTCGAAAAACTATGGACCTGTTGCCCTTTTTTGATTTGCGATTATTCAATAAAATAATGTATTCAAAAAATATCCTTTATATATTGTAACAGTTTTTGAGCAATTTCTATAACAAAAGGTGAAGCAGAGGCAATAGTAACAAAATTTGCTAAATCATTTCCTAATATAGATAATCTATTTTTTAAATCCTCAGAATTTCCCTTTAGACTCTTTAATGCGTTTTTACCTTCCTCTACTAATTTTTGATCTTCACAGTTATCTATAAATATTTCTAGATTTTTTAAAAAAGCCTCTTTATTATTAATGTATTTTTGTTCTAACATAATGTCACCGTGATTCTCAGTAATTATAATCCCATTAATATTGCATCCCTGAAATTGATTTTTAGCCATGAAATCATTCTCCTTGATCATCTCTATTACTACTTTCCCATGCAAAATCTTATAGATTAAAGTTTTATATACATCTATAAACTTCTTTATATAATTACGGTATGTGATATTACCACTTTCATCTTGAATAACCGCAAAAAAACTTCCATTTCCATTATATATTATCTCTTCATTGCTATTGTTAACGACATTTTTGATAAAATACTCTAATAATTGAATTTTTATTTTTTCATAATTCTCATTATAATACCACTGAATAATAGGCGCATCATAATACGTATCATACGGAATAGTATTAAGACCAATCAGGATTCCTTCCTTCGCTCGAATATTATACCTAAATCTATCATTTATACTTTCTAAAATAAATGTAATGAAGTCCTTATTTGTTCTAACATATTCGCCAGGTATAATTCCAGCAAAATACCATTTCAAGCTATCCTTATCTATAGTTATATCTTTAGTTTCTTCATGTGATAAATATAGTCTTCCTCCTTTTCGATGCGCCAGCCCCCAATATGCATACACTTGGATTTCTGATATATTAGAATATGTTAACATATCTACATCTTCTTTTTTTACTAAACTAAGTAAGCCTTTTCTTTTCGATAATTCTGAATAAGCTAATATTTTTGCCATCCAATACATACCGTTTATATCATCTTCTCTGAATATTTTATCGCTAATATTTTTTGTATCATAAGGTATATCAAAATGGCCAAAAATAGATACATTATAATATAAATTTTTATTCTCCAACACTATCAATTGATTATCAGTAAATGCTTTCTTTCTCATGGCATTTATAACTTGTCTAAATTCTTCATACTCATAATACCTAGACGAAATTGTACTTATAATCCAATTCAAAGTTTCAATATCATTAGTAGAAAAAAAATTCTTTTTACAAATCTCTTCTATTTTATTATTTGAATAGAAACAGGTACACTTATATACCCACTTATGTATTATACTATATTTCTTATTATTTAATAAGTGTTCCAATTTCCCACAAAAAAAGTCTACATCCGAACTAAGTATCCTCCTTCCTTTAGTAAACGCATCAGAAAATTTCTGAGTTCCTTCTTTAACAATTGAAATTTCTTTCGATTGAAGCATCGAATAATATAATTTAAATTCTTCTTTATTTATTATATATTTTTCCATATTGTTCATTTATAATCTGTTTAATATAATTATATTCTATTTGAGTTGGCTCACTAATTTTACTATTTTGTAAAATGCACAAGTCAATTGAAGGAAATTTTAAATTATTTGCAAATAATTCAGAGCACATTTTTTCCCAATAATATATCCACTCGGTTGCTTTTTCTATGTAAAAATAATTAAACAATTTAATATTTTTACTTTTCACATTTGGAATATTAATAACAATCTTAATATTATTTTTTTCCAATAGCACTTTTTCAATGTAATAATGCCTCCGCAAATAAATCTTATCTTCAATTTTAACACTTTCAATGTTATTTATATTTGCAATTCGCCTTTTATCACAATCCAATGTATCGCCAAGGCATAATAAATAACTTAAATATATTTCATTGATTATGTTACCATTAACCTGCATTTTGTAAAAATATTGAGGGTCTTTCCAAAAATCCATTCCATGACTCATAACAATTTTCATAACACTATATGCCAAACTCTTATCGCCATAATAAATTTGTGGCAAATTTATATTATTAGTTATATTGCACCAAATCCAAAATGCCGAAATTTGTGGATGTCTTTTTCTATAAAAAGTTCCTCTATTTTTTTCGGGAAAATCTATTTTAGCCCATCGACAAAATCTTTTAAGAACCACTTCATCCTGTAAATAAAAACCAATATCATGCAAATATGCTGCAACTAAAAGCACAAAAGCTTCATATTCATTAAGCTTTAAATCAAATGAAAAATAATTGTTATATAATCCCAATAAATAGTCCACCACTCTATTTATGTGCGCAATTCCGTGATCTGTCGCCGAATAATCTTTCATATCATGAGTAACTTCAGCTATTCTATTCTTTGTTTCATATAAACATCTTTTAAGTTCTAAATTTTCTATTAATATATTATAAATCTCATTCATTTTCATACCATGTTGAATGCGCATTAACTCTTGATTCTATAAGGTTCAAATTCCATTTTTGTATATATCCCTCATTACATAATTCTACTATATCATTAAATGCTTTTTCTAATTGCTCTCCATTAATATTATCCAAAACATACGGATACGGTGGTGAGACTCTTTCATACTGATCCCAATTTTTAGAAACAATGCATAAATTATATTTTTCTCTTTTCTCCCAAAATACTGTGCCTGGATATGGAATAAATATTTTAGGCGATATAATATGGACAATCTCTTTAGCAATCAAATATTTTATTGTTCTCTTGTTTCTTTTGATACTATCTATAGACGTTCCTGGAAGTCCTATTAACCAATACGCATATACACAAATATCAGGTGCATATTTTCGGATCATCTTTGCAGCTTTTATATTATCAATAATATTAACATTTTTATTTGCTTTTCGATTTATTTCATCAACACAATCTTCAAATCCTAAAGCAATTTTGATTATATTCATATCTTTTAATATATTAATTTTTTCTTTATTTATCAAACTTGCTAATGTATCGCATTCAAATACAAATTTTGTTTTATATGGTGAAACGATATTTTTGAATTCCTCCAATTTCCTATAATTTAATGTAAATACATTATCAATAATATGAATCAATGTTGTACTATGAATCTTCGTATCTAAATACTGAAAAGTTGTTTCTAGATTATTGCGAGAAATATATCTTGGCTTTCCCCAATAGTTATGATTTACACAAAAATTACACTTGCCAATACATCCTCTCATTGTACCAATATAAATATTATAATCATTCAAATCATCTTCAATCAAGGAAAAATCCGGCGAAGGAATTTCTTCTCCGCTTAAAAAATATACTTTTTCGTTAATACAAATTGAATCATCACTTTTTCTATATGCTAATCCTTCAATTTTTGATTTTTCTACACCTGAT
>CALWEB010000217.1 GCA_944376955.1 uncultured Agathobaculum sp.
TTTTCTGATGCTGAGCAATATCTGGAACGCGCTGAACGACCCGACGACCAGCGGCCTGACGGACAGCGACCGCGCGAAGAGCTACGAAAAGCCGCTGGAAAAGTGAGGTGCACATATGAATATCCCGTTTGTACAGGCAAACAGCAGCAATTACAAAAAAGGCCGAACCGCCACTATTCAGTGGATCGTTGTACATTATACCGCGAACGACGGGGACACAGACGCAGGGAACGCGAGCTATTTTGCAAGGACTCCGAACTTGAGCGCATCTGCTCATTACTTTGTTGATGAGGACAGCGTGACGCAGTCTGTGCGGGACAGCGACACTGCTTGGCATTGCGGCGCATCGACGTACTACAACGGTTGCCGAAACGCCAACAGCATCGGCGTGGAGATGTGCAGCGACAAGATAAACGGAAAGTATGTCATTACCGAGCAGACGGTGGCGCGCACGGTTGAGTTGGTGCGCATGCTCATGGAGAAGTATGACATTCCGGTAAGTCGTGTGTGCCGCCATTACGACGTGACGCACAAGGAATGCCCGGAGCCGTGGGTGCGCAATCCGCAGCTGTGGGAGGATTTTAAAAAGCGATTGGCACAGAAGGAGGACAACGAAGTGGTTGAGAAGAAAACTGTGCTGGTGGACGGCAAGGAGTACACATGCGAATGCATTGAGAAGGACGGAAACAACTTTGTAAAGATGCGTTCGCTTTCGCAGGCGGGGTATAACGTGGTATTCGATGCGGCGCGCAAGCTGCCGGCTATGACCGCACCGCAGTGCCGCGCGTTTGTTCCGGAAGGTGACGAGGCCGTGCAGGACGCAATTGACACGCTGCGGGAGGTCTGCGGGCTGGAGGAGCAGACGATCGCGTATATGCGCAAGTACCAGTACGGCGACGATCTGGTAAAGAAGCTGGCAAAGGCGGTGCAGGGCAATGCCTGAAAAGAGGAAACAGCTTAATATATAAGCAAAAGCCACCCGAGAGGGTGGCTTTTTGCTTAAGAGGTGGCAGGGATGTGAAGTTCCTGTTTGAGAGCTGCGGTAAGGACGGCAGAAAAATTGATTCCGGCTTTTTCGGCTTCATAACTGAGCCAAGAGGGAATGGTGCAGTTTTTGCGGACAGCACGTAAATCGTTCTTGCGGCGGTATTCGGCAAAGTCAACATCGACAAGGGTAACGATATCAGAAGGAGAGGAAGGGGAGATAGAGGAAAGCGGGGAGGGCGTTGGGAGTGTTTCGCGTTCATCTTCCATATCAATACCGACAATGCCGATTGCATCGCGTGCCATTTCGATTGCATCAGGGATATCCTTTCCTTGCGTATTGATTTCAAAATCAGGGATATAGACGATAATATGTTCTTTTCCCTGTGTGAGAATAACGGGATAAGCCTTTTTCATAAAGTGACCTCCTCTAATACAATTATAAAATATAATTATAATTTATGTATAGGCGGGAGGCGGGCTATTTCAGCCCGCGCCGCCGAATGATTGCTTTTGCAAGTTCTTCATCAGTTTCCCGATGGCGGACGATACTTTCACGCTCCTTTCCTTTTACATAAACATCATGGTTGGCACCATGCCGCTTGAAACGCCATCCATTGCGTTCCAGCAGGGCAATTAAATCCTTTGTTTTCATATTATGCCCTCCTTACACTAATATTATACGCATGATATGCGCGTTTGTCAACAAAAAATACACGCATATTATGCGTGTATTTTCGGCAGAAATCCCGCCCTGTTTTTTATATATTAGATATTGACTTTTTGCGTGACATAAAATATAATATAGGTGTGACAGAAAGTGGGGTGATTAGGAATGTCCCCACGCACGGGGCGACCAAAAGCAGAGAAACCGAAGGATATTCGATATAGTATTCGATTGGATGCGGAAACCGAAGACCAGCTCACACAGTATTGTATAGAACAAGGGATTTCTAAGGGTGAAGCAATTCGGAGAGGGATTAAACTGCTTTTGGGACAAAAATAAGAAACACCCGCCCAGCCGTAGGAAAGCAAGCGAGTGTTTCAAAGAACCAAACCCCAAGGGATTTGATAAATTTATTCTATCACATCCTCCGAGGGGTTACAAGAAAAGAACGGAGGATATTTATGGAACACAAAGAAGTGTACGACGAAATTTTTGGTGATTATGTCAATTCAGAACGCTACAAGAAAGATTATGACGAGATGGGCGGCAACGAGATGTATGAGAGTATCGAGGACGCGCTGGAGAAGATCGCGCCAGAGCAGTACAAGGCACTTTCAGACGCAATCAGCACACCGATGTATGAAATCCTGCAAATGGGGTTCTATTGCGGAGTGCGCGAAGCATACCGCCACATGATGCGGGCGGAGGTGTTGGCATGAACGGAAGTATGCTGACGGTTTCCAACAGCGATTTTGGCAAGCTGGACATTCTGCTTGAGGATGGAAAGGAATTGTTTCCAGCAACAGAGTGTGCGCGGATGCTGGGATACAGCCAGCCGGGAAACGCGGTTCGCACTCATTGCCATGGGGGTGTGAAACGCACCGTCATTGATTCTAAGGGAAGAAAGCAAATCGCAAACTTTATTCCAGAGGGTGACGTGTGGCGGCTCATCATCCGTTCACGTCTGCCAAAAGCGCAGCAGTTTGAAAAGTGGCTGTTTGACGAGGTTCTGCCCGAAATCCGCAGGACGGGCGGCTACCGCGCGCGGCCTGCGGCAGACCTGCCGCACCAGTGGATGGGGCGCGGGTGCATCCGCATCGACGAGGCGGCGCGGCGGCTGGGCGTGAAGAAAGAGAAAATCAAAGAACTGTTCCGGGGGCGTCCTACGGTTTATATGAACGGGATAGACTGGGAGACGCTGAGAAACCATGAGCTGGGCGAATTTAAGTTTTATAACCGTGTGAACAGCGTCGGCAAGGGTATTTGCATCATCTATGAAAGCGGCATGGCAAAACTGCGGTGGGAGCTGCTGGGCGAGGGAACGCCGGATACGGCGCTGCCCGCGGCGGCAGAGCTGCCCAAGCTGCCCGCAGCAGTGCAGCATGAAAATGAGCAG
>CALWEB010000218.1 GCA_944376955.1 uncultured Agathobaculum sp.
GCTCAGACGCCGTTATGCGGAGGAAGAGAACACAAACAACAGGATTTAAGGAGACAGATATGAGGACATTTTCTATTACAGATGTGGGAATGGTACGACAAGTGAATCAGGATTATGTCTATACGACAGACAGACCTCTGGGTATTCTCCAGAATCTCTTCGTAGTTGCCGACGGGATGGGCGGACATCAGGCGGGAGATTATGCCTCCAAGTACACGGTGGAAGTGCTTGAGCGGGAACTTGCGATGAGCGAGGGCGAGGATGTTGAGAAGTGCCTTGTCAAAGCAATCAAGACTGCAAACCGCGAGATTATCAGAGAGGCGTCCCGGGATGAGCATTTAAAGGGAATGGGAACGACAGTTGTTGCTGCAACGATCATGAACCAGATGATGTACTTTGCGAATGTAGGGGACAGCCGTCTGTATCTGATTAATCAGGGAATCCAGCAGCTGACAAAAGACCATTCACTGGTAGAAGAGATGGTAAGGCTCGGCGGCATTAAGCCGGAGGAGTCAAAACACCATCCGGATAAGAATATTATCACAAGCGCCATCGGAGCCAAAGCCGATGTGGATGTGGATTTCTACGAGCACCGTCTGAAACGGGGAGACATCATACTGATGTGTACGGACGGACTGAGCAATATGGTGGAAGATGAAGAGCTTTTCCATATTGTTCAGGGAGGCAGAGATATCGTGGAAGCAGGACAGTCTCTTGTGGAGGCTGCAAAGGAAAACGGCGGTACGGACAATATAGGGGTTGTTCTGGTAGAACCGTTCGCAGATGAGGTGAGTGTATTATGATTAAAGAAGGAGTTATTTTAGGGAAGCGATATGAGATACTGGGCCGCATAGGAAGCGGCGGAATGGCTGATGTCTATAAAGGTAAAGACCATAAGCTGAATCGTTATGTGGCGATTAAAGTGCTGAAAAGTGATTACCGTTCCGATCAGGTATTTATCAAGAAGTTTTTAAGCGAAGCGCAGGCCGCGGCAGGACTGATGCATCCGAATGTGGTAAATGTCTATGACGTCGGGCAGGATCGGGGCCTCTATTATATGGTCATGGAACTGGTGGAGGGAATCACGCTGAAAGACTATATTGAGAAAAAAGGGAGACTTTCAGCGAAAGAGACTGTCAGTATTGCCATTCAGATGGTGACTGGTCTTCAGGCAGCTCATAACCATCATATCATCCACAGAGATATTAAACCACAGAACATTATTATATCAAAAGACGGAAAAGTAAAAGTAACTGATTTCGGTATTGCCCGTGCGACTACGTCCACGCAGACGATCAGCACGAGCGTGATGGGATCGGTTCATTATACGTCGCCGGAACAGGCGCGCGGCGGAGTCGTTGATGAGAAGAGCGATATTTATTCCATCGGAATCACTTTATATGAGATGGTAACAGGACACGTGCCCTTCGACGGGGATTCAACAGTGTCTGTAGCGCTGAAGCATCTTCAGGAGCAGATTACTTCCCCGGCAGAGGAAGTGGAGGATCTTCCGTACAGTCTGGAGTGCATCATTATGAAATGTACTCAGAAGAATCCGGTGCTCCGTTATCATGACTGTGCTTCGCTGCTTCTTGACCTGAAGCGTTCGCTTGTAGATCCTGACGGCGATTTTGTTGTTATGGGAGCCGGAGCGGGAACGGATACGGACCGCACAGTTGTTATGTCCACAGAGGAATTGGAGAGGGTACAGCGCCGCCAGTATGACACAGATGACGATGACTATGATGATGGCGACGATGATGATTATGACGATGATGAAAACGGCGATGACGATGATGAGGATGATGATTACGACAGAGAGCGCCAGAACCGCAGACGCAGAAAGAATAATGTAAATTCCGATACAAAACGTATCATGAAGATTCTCATGATTGTAGCCGGTGTTGTTGTGGCTCTGCTTATACTGTTCCTGATCGGAAATGCCGCCGGATTCTTCAGCGGACCGGGGATTGTCCAGGAAGAAAATGAGACAGTAGAAGTACCGGATCTGCGGGGGAAGACAGAGGATGAGGCGAGAGAGGAGCTGAATAAACTCGGCCTTGGTATTAAGGTGGAAAATGAACGTCAGCCTTCCAATCAGTATGACGAGGGAGAGGTTATGAGCCAGGATCCTGAGCCCGGCAAAGAAGCAAAATTGCACGATACGGTTACAGTCGTACTGAGCAGCGGCGAAGAAGCCAAAACAACGGAAGTGCCCAATGTGGTCGGCAGAGATGAAGCGGAAGCCGAGCAGATGATCCAGGATGCAAATCTAACGGTTATCCATGAGACGGACTATAGCAGTGATGTAGATGAAGGAAAAGTCATTTCAACTGATCCTGAAGCAGGAACAGAAGTGGACGAGGGAAGCGAGGTAACTATTGTAGTAAGCCTTGGAGCAGAACGGGTCACAGTCCCTGAACTCAGAAACAAGACTGCGTCAGCAGCAGAATCAGCACTTGCGGATGCGGGATTAAGCGGAAATGCCAGTGAAGAATACAGCGACGATGTCCCGGAGGGACAGGTAATCTCACAGAGCATTGATCCGGGATCGAAAGTGGATCCGGGAACAACCGTGAGTTATGTGGTCAGCCGGGGTCCGGAAACAGAGTATGTCACAGTTCCCGGTCTGGGCGGATATAAGGAAGATCAGGCAAGGCAGAGACTTGAAAATGCGGGACTGAAAGTGGGGACAGTAAGTGAAGCTTACAGCAGTACTGTAGGGAAAGGGTATGTGATCGATCAGACCGCAAGCCCGGGCAGCTCTGTT